>CAJUPP010000006.1 GCA_910588325.1 uncultured Hungatella sp. | reverse complement strand
AGCAATCCGGTATCAGAGGGGGCAAAAGACCTTTTGACCCCAACATCATTTTATTTTCATAAGCCGCAACCGCAGAAGCCATAGCTTCCGGCATAGTTGTATATGTACCCCTGCTTGTATCAACTGCTTGTTTAGCAAGTAGCTCTGTCATGTTTTGACGTTTATATGCCAATTCCATTTCCAATTTTCGCTTTTCTGCTGCTTCCTTGCTTAGTTCTTGATACCGTCTTTTTCTTTTTGCCTTCTCTTCGTCCTCTGCTTTCATTTTAGCTTCTATCTTCGCCCTTACTTCTGGTTTTAAGTCGCCACTGATATAATGTGTGACTGTTCCATCTGGGTGAATAACTATACCAGAAGAATGAATTTCATGCCCCATTGCTGAAAGTTCCGCTTGATACCTCCACTGAATTAAAATAGTTCTGTATCTTTCCCTCATATATAGGTGGCTTTCTCGGGGTCATTTGCCATTTGTTCCAAAATGTTTTGTTCAATTACTACATTTCCAGTCCCCGCAGTTCCCGCACCGATACGTTCTATCTCCCTCTTCCATAACCTAATTTGACTTATTATGATTTTAGCTAATTATTCTTATAATGACAAGCAAAATTTTCATTGACAAATAACATATGTCTTTTATATTAGCTACTTCCATGTTGTTGAGTGTTTCAATGATATTTTCAATTGTAAAATGCGCCCCATATTGATCCAGTTTCTTTTCCAAAAGCCGATAGATCAAGAGGGCCGTATAACAGATCATGAAATGGGCAATGATCCGACGCGGTTTTTGATGGTAAATTGGATGGGCACAAAAGTTTGTCTTCATCTTACATATTCTTTAAATCCGCCTCAAAATGCATAAATCTCCTCCACCCCGTACATCCTATCACTGCATAACACATAAATTACGGTACCCTCAGCGGGCAGGGGATACATGTCCCCCAGATACCGGAACCTGTGCAGCACAATATAACTTTTGAGGTGAACGACTATGAAAACCATCTGGACCCAATCCACATCCATTCCCTCCCGCAACCGCCTTCCAGGCAGTCTGTCCACAGACGTGGCTGTCATCGGCGCCGGTTTAGCCGGAGTCCTGACTGCCTACTATCTCTCTCAGGCCGGAAAACAGGTGGTAGTCCTGGAAGCCGATAGAATCGGCAGCGGCCAGACAGAAGGCACCACTGCAAAAATCACATCCCAGCACGGACTCATTTACCAGAAAATCCAAACATACATGGGCAATGGGTCTGCAAGACTTTATGCCTCTGCCAACCAGAAAGCCATCCTGGAGTACCAGCGCCTGATTAACGCCCGCTCCATCTTCTGCGATTTTGAAAAATGCTCCGCCTGCCTCTATTCCCTTAAAAGCCCTCATTCCCTGCAAAAGGAATCCAGAGCCGCCATGGAATCCGGAATCCATTCCCAGTTCTCCACTGATACGGAACTGCCATTTCCTGTAAAAGGCGCCGTCTATTTTTCGAACCAGGCCCAGTTCCATCCCCTTAAATTCCTGGATTCCATCTCCTCACTTTTAACGATTTACGAAAAAACTCCGGTTCTGTCCGTAAAACAGAAAAAAAAGCATCAAGTATTATCCACCCCTTATGGCAATGTATCTGCCCGGGACGTGGTCTTCGCATGCCATTATCCATTTCCGCTCATTCCCGGATACTTCTTTCTGAAAATGTATCAGCAGCGCAGTTATGTACTGGCTCTGTCCCATGCTGCCAGACTTCAGAACATGTATTTGGGCATTGATAAAGAAGGGCTCTCCTTCCGCTTCACAGGAAATGCCCTTCTTCTCGGCGGTTTCGGTCACCGCACAGGCAAACCGTCACCCCATCCATATAAATCCCTGGCCTACACCGCCGGACGGCTGTACCCCGGCTCCGAAATCATTGGCCGCTGGTCCGCTCAGGACTGTATTACATTAGACCATCTCCCCTACATTGGAAGATTTTCCTCCAAAACTCCTCACTGGTACGTGGCAACCGGTTTCCAGAAATGGGGAATGACCTCCTCTATGGTAGCTGCCCATCTTCTGACAAACTCCATATGCGGACATTCTTCTGTCTACGATCCATTATTTACTCCGTCACGCTTCCGCCTCAGGGCCTCGGCGGCAGAATTTATTGTTCACTCCACAGAATCCGGCAAAGGCCTGCTGTCCGGTATAGGTAATAAAGACCGCCGCTGTCCTCACATGGGCTGCAAACTGACATGGAATCCTGAAGAACATACCTGGGAATGCCCCTGCCATGGTTCCCGCTTTGACTCTCAGGGAATCTTAAAAGACGGCCCTGGGCAAAAGAACCTTTTCTAACCTTTGCATTGACTGTACTGACTGCGTCAACTGCACCGGCAAAGCCGACAGCATACTGCATAAATATTCATCAACAGATCTCTGCAATATCCACCAGCGTCAGCTCCTCAGCCCGGTTCTCCAGACTGGCTGCCAGCGCCCTGGCCGTATCCAGGGCTGTCAGCACGTGGACCCCGGTCTCAATGGCATTCCGCCGTATGATAAACCCGTCATGGCTTCTCTCCGCCCCCTGCTGCGGAATGTCAATCACCAAATCAATCTTATGTCCCAGAATCAGATCCAGAAGATTCGGCGATTCCTGCTCAATCTTATTGACTCTCAATGCCTTCACCCCATTCTGATTCAGCACCTTCGCAGTCCCTTTTGTGGCAAAAATCCTGTAACCTACCTTTTGAAACCTTCTGGCAACCTCTACCATCTCCTGCTTATCCTCATCCCGGACTGTAATAATCATATTCTTATACTTGGGAAGTTTTATACCGGCCCCTTCAAACGCCTTATAAAGAGCCTCGTTAAAGGTCTTTGCAATCCCCAAACACTCTCCTGTAGACTTCATTTCCGGCCCCAGGCTGATATCCGCCCCCCGAATCTTTTCAAAAGAGAACACCGGCATTTTGATGGCAATATACTCTGATTTCTTTTGTAACCCAGGCTCGTAACCTAATTCCCGGATCGTATGCCCGCAGATTACTTTTGTAGCCAAAGGCACAATGGGAATACCGGTTACCTTGCTGATATAAGGCACTGTTCTGGAAGAGCGAGGATTTACCTCGATAATATACACATCCTCCCCAGCCACAATAAACTGGATATTGATCATACCCTTTACATGCAGCGCTCTTGCCAGCTTCCCTGTATAATCCACCAGCTTTTCCTCAACCGCCGGCGTAATACTGGGAGCCGGATACACGGAAATACTGTCTCCGGAATGGATTCCGGTACGCTCAATATGCTCCATGATACCGGGAATCAGAATATCCCTGCCATCGCAAACCGCATCCACCTCAATCTCTTTCCCTACAATATATTTATCCACCAGAATGGGATGATCCTGGGCAATCTGATTGATGATGCCCATAAACTGATCGATGTCATAGTCGTTGATGCAAATCTGCATTCCCTGTCCTCCCAGCACATAGGAGGGCCGAACCAGAACCGGATATCCCAGTTTACCTGCCGCTTTCTTCGCCTCATCTGCCGTAAACACCGTATGCCCTGCCGGTCTGGGAATCCGGCACTGTTCCAGAATCTTATCAAACAGTTCCCGGTCCTCCGCCGCATCCACATCTTCCGCGGCAGTCCCCAGAATCGGCACTCCCATCTTCATCAGGGACTCTGTCAGCTTGATAGCGGTCTGCCCGCCAAACTGCACCACCGCTCCGTCCGGCTTCTCAATATCCACAATGCTCTCCACATCCTCCGGTGTCAGCGGCTCAAAATACAACTTGTCCGCAATATCAAAATCTGTGCTGACTGTCTCCGGATTGTTGTTGACAATAATCGTTTCGTACCCTTCCCTGGAAAATGCCCAGGTGCTGTGCACGGAACAAAAATCAAACTCGATTCCCTGACCGATACGAATGGGGCCGGAACCCAGGACCAGCACCTTCTTCCTTCCTTTTGTCTCCTTTGCCTCATTCTGGCTTCCATAGCAGGAGTAGTAATAGGGCGTTTCCGCCGCAAACTCTGCCGCACAGGTATCCACCATCTTGTAAGCCGCCGCAATCCCCTGGTTTTTCCGCATCTCCTTTATTTCATTTTGAGGAACCCCTGTCAATCTTGAAATCACCGTATCCGGAAATTCCATACGCTTCGCCTCTTTCAAAAGCGCTTCCGTCAAAGGACCTTTTTTAAGCCTCTCCTCCATCTCCACCAGCACAGCCAGTTTATGAATAAACCAGATATCAATCATGGTAATCTCATGGATCATCTCATAAGACATCCCTCTGCGCAGGGCCTCCGCAATGACCCAAATCCGCCGGTCATCCACCTTGTGAAGCTGATTCTTTAGCTGTTCCTCATCCAGTCCGGAGAAATCATAGGACAAAAGACAATCCACATGCTGCTCCAGAGAGCGGATGGCTTTCATGAGGGCCCCCTCGAAGTTGGTGCAGATGCTCATAACCTCTCCTGTTGCCTTCATCTGCGTCCCCAGAGACCGTTTGGCGCTGATAAATTTATCAAAGGGCAGTCTGGGCATCTTCACTACGCAATAATCCAGCATAGGCTCAAAGCTGGCATAGGTCTTGGCAGTCACCGCATTCTTAATCTCATCCAATGTATACCCTAAAGCAATTTTTGCCGCCACCTTTGCTATGGGATATCCTGTAGCCTTGGATGCCAATGCAGAAGAACGGCTGACACGTGGATTAACCTCAATGACACAGTATTCAAATGAATCCGGATGCAGGGCATACTGTACGTTGCACCCTCCGGTAATTCCCAATTCCGTAATAATATTCAGCGCAGAGCTGCGCAGCATCTGGTATTCCTTATCTCCCAGAGTCTGAGACGGAGCCACCACAATGCTGTCGCCGGTATGGACTCCCACCGGATCAATATTTTCCATATTACATACGGTAATCACATTCCCGGCGCCGTCCCTCATAACCTCATATTCGATTTCCTTCCACCCTGCGATGCAGCGCTCCACCAGAACCTGGCCCACACGGGAAAGCCTGAGGCCGTTGGACAGAATCTCCACCAGCTGCTCCTGATTTGCGGCAATTCCCCCGCCGCTTCCTCCCAGGGTGTAAGCGGGACGCAGTACCACCGGATACCCGATGGTATTGGTAAATGCAATACCGTCCTCCACATTTTCCACCACCATGGAAGCTGCCACAGGCTCCCCGATCTTCTCCATGGTTTCCTTGAATTCCAGCCGGTCCTCCGCCTTCCTGATAGTCTGGGCTGTGGTTCCCATAAGTCTTACCTTGTGTTCCTTTAAAAATCCGGCCTCCTCCAGCTCCATTGCCAGGTTAAGTCCGGCCTGGCCGCCCAGAGTGGGAAGAATACTGTCCGGCCTCTCCTTTAAAATCAGCTGTTCCACCACTTCTACGGTCAATGGCTCAATGTATACGTGATCCGCAATATCCTTGTCCGTCATAATAGTAGCTGGATTGGAATTTAGCAGAACCACTTCGATTCCTTCCTCTTTCAGAGAACGGCAGGCCTGGGTTCCGGCATAGTCAAACTCTGCCGCCTGGCCGATAACAATGGGGCCGGAACCTAAAACCAGCACTTTTTTAATGTCGGGATTTCTTGGCATTATGCATTCACCTCCATCATCCGTAAAAACTTATCAAACAGGTAACCGGAATCCTGCGGCCCGGGACAGGCTTCGGGATGATACTGTACCGTAAAAATATTCTTTCCAATGTATTTTAATCCTTCATTGGTTCCGTCATTGACATTGACAAATGCCGGAACTGCAATCTCAGGATCCAAACTGCTTTCATCTACCGCATAGCCGTGATTCTGGGAGGAAATATAGACCCGGCCGGTCTCCAGATCCTTCACAGGATGATTTCCGCCCCGATGGCCGTATTTCAATTTAAATGTATCCCCGCCTGCAGCCAGTGCCATCAGCTGATGGCCCAGACAGATCGCAAAAATCGGAACATCCGACTCATACAGCGTTCGGATTTCTCTGATAACATCCGCATTTTCCTTGGGATCTCCAGGGCCGTTGGACAGCATGATTCCATCCGGATGAGAAGCCAGAATCTCCTCTGCAGATGTACGGCTGGGATAAATTGTCACCTGACATCCTCTTTTTACCAGAGAATCGGCAATATGCTTTTTTGCTCCCAGATCCAGAAGGGCTACCTTTTTACCTGTCTGTTTCGCATCCCTGCTCTCCATGACAGAAACCTCCTTGCAGGAAGTCTTCTCAACCACGCCGGCAACCTTATACTGTTTTATCCTGCAGATTATTTCCTCCAGATTCTCATACGTTCTGGTGGTAATCATACCGTTCATGGTTCCTTTTTCTCTTAAAATTTTGGTGAGGGCTCTTGTATCGATATCACAGATACCGGGAATGTTGTTATTGACTAAGAAATGCTGAATTGTGTCCTGACTTCGGAAATTGCTGGGAATTCCTGATAACTCTCTGACAATGTAGCCATCCGGCCAGGCTTTTAAAGACTCCATATCCTCATAACAGACACCGTAATTGCCGATTAAGGGGTACGTCATCACAACCGCCTGTCCGGCATAGGAAGGGTCCGTAAGTACTTCCAGGTAACCGGTCATGGACGTGTTAAACACGATTTCGCTGATGACCTCCCTGTCAGAGCCCATATGGCTTCCTTCAAACACGGTTCCATCTTCCAGAATCAAAAATGCTTTCATAGGGGATACCATTCCTTTCTCACATATTTGGGGAATCACTCGGATACCCAAAATACAGCTTCTTGTAGTGTGGGGTATTGGGGAATAAAATGGCGTGGTATTATGCCCAAATTGACAGTATTATACATGAAAAAGAATAAATTTTCAACTGTTTTTTCTCACAAACTTATCTTTTCATGATCCTGAACGTTACTATCATATTTCATTCAAATCTTCTATATCTTAGTTATGATAAAACAGTTTCCGCCTCAGAAAGGAATTGATATGAAAAAAGATATGCAAGCCTGTGTCACAGATTCCGGCAGCCATGGCCTCTTACAAGTAAATGTAGTCTCCATCATTAACAGTTTTCCCATAACCAATGCCACCGTCCGGATCTCCAATACGGAATCTCCGGATAACACGGTAGAGGAAGTACGTACCAACAGTTCCGGTCAGACAGAACAGGTCTCTCTTAACGCGCCGCCTGTAGAATACAGCCGGTCCCCCGGCGAAGTACGTCCCTATTCCGAATACAATCTGGAGATTTCTGCTCCCGGATACAGAACTCAGTACATCTCCGGAACCGAAATTCTCGCTGATGCCACAGCCATCCAGCCGGTAGCCTTAGATCCGTCCGACGATCCTGTCCCTGAAGAAAATCCCATCGTCATTCCGGGGCATACCTTATACGAACATTACCCGCCCAAAATCGCAGAAGCGGAAATCAAGCCGGTGGGGGAATCCGGAGAAATCGTCTTAAGCCGGGTAGTGGTTCCCCAGACCATTGTGGTTCACGACGGGGTACCTACCGATTCATCTGCCCCCAACTACTACGTGCCTTATCGGGATTATATCAAAAATGTGGCTTCCAGCGAAATCTACGCCACCTGGCCCCAGGCTACCATTACCGCCAATGTCCTGGCCATTATGTCTTTTACCCTGAACCGGGTTTATACCGAATGGTACCGAAACCAGGGATATGATTTCACCATCACTTCTTCTACTGCATTTGACCACAAATGGATTTACGGCCGGAATTTCTATGAGAGCATTTCCCTGATTGTAGACGAAATCTTTGACAATTACCTGTCCAGACCGGATGTAAAACAACCGATTTTGACCCAATACTGCGACGGAAGACAAGTCACATGCCCAAACTGGATGACCCAGTGGGGTTCCTGCACCTTAGGTGAGCGGGGCTACAGCCCTATCGAAATTCTGCGTCATTTTTACGGTTCCAGCATCTATATCAACACCGCCGAACAGATTTCCGGTATCCCTGCCTCCTGGCCTGGAGAAGAGCTGACTATCGGCTCCTCGGGCCAGAAAGTCCGGCAGTTACAGGAACAGCTGGATGCCATTGCCACTGTATACTCTGCCGTTCCGCACCTTACCGTGGACGGCTTCTACGGCCCGGACACGGCGGCATCTGTCACAGAATTCCAGTCCATTTTCGGCCTTCCACAAACCGGTGTGGTGGATTTCAGAACCTGGTATAAAATTTCCCATATTTATGTGGGGGTTACGCGGATAGCAGAATTACAGTAGAATAAATATAGAAAAACCCGGAAGAGGACATACATTTGTCATCTGCTCTCTCCGGGTTTTCCTTCTCTTTTACTCACCGATTATTTCAAAATTTCCAGCACCTCCAACAAATTATGAATCCAATAATCTGCCAGCGACTGGTCAAACCCAAACCGCTCATCAATCACCGCCACTATGTTCATCCCCGCCCGGCTGGCCGCCGTCACCCCAAAGGTAGAATCCTCAATCACCAGACACTCTTCCTCCTTCACTTCCAGCTGCTTTGCCGTATAATGATAAATCTCCGGGTCCGGCTTGCTTCGTTTGAACTGAGTTCCACTGACTACCGCCTGAAAATACTGCTCAATCTCATTTACCCTCAAAACCCGCTCAATGATATCCATCTGTGTGGAAGATGCCAGGGCCACGCGATACCCTCTGTCATTCAATTCCCTCAAAAGAATTCCCGCCTCTTTTCGGAATATGGCAGTATAATCAATCGTTCCAAACACAGCATCCCCATGGAATTCTTCCTTAAACTCTCTGCGCAACTCTTCCCAGGTCTGTCCGTTATTCACAGCCTTGGCCAGACAGGTCCAGGCATCCTTTTTCGAGCTTCCCACCATACCGTAGAGCTGTTCCAGCGTAGCATCCGGATTCTTGGTCCGCACAAACTCCAGCTCATATTTCAGATACTCTTCCTCACTGTCTATGAGAACCCCGTCCATGTCAAAAATCACTGCTTTTATCGTCTTATTCATCTGTCCTTCCCTATCTGCCTTTCATGGTTTCCTTCACCCTCAAGGCAGCCTCCCTCTGGGCATCAATCACACAGTCGCACCACCTGTCAAAATCCGGATCCTCTCTCTGGCATTCCGGATGGCTCATCACATATTCCACTGCCTTTGGTATCCCCTGGTCCAGACGAATCTCTGCACAGAATCCCGGCACAAGCCTCTTTAACTTAGCATTGTCAAAGACAACACTGTTCGCCTTATCCCCCCACAGATTCCCTCTCAAATCCCATTCTTTTGGGCTGACTGATGCCAAGAATTCCGTTGACACATAAAACGGTTTTAACTCCACACCCAATGATGCCGCTATAATTTGATATACCTGATTCCAGGTCACCGTTTCGTCCCCTGTAATCTGTACTGCCTCTCCAATCGCATGGATATTTCCCATCAGCCCTATAAACCCCTTCGCAAAGTCCTCATTGTAAGTCATAGTCCACAGAGAACTTCCGTCTCCATGAATCAAAACCGGCTTCCCCTTAACCATCCGTTTTATCACCTGATAGCTTCCTTTCCTTCCATGCAGCCCCACAGGAATGCTTCTCTTCCCATAGGTATGGCTTGGACGTACAATGGTAACCGGAAATCCCTTCCTGCGGTATAGATCCATAAGAAATTCTTCTCCCTGTATTTTGTTTCGGGAATACTGCCAGTAAGGATTGGAAAGAGGCGTGGCCTCATTGATGCAAAAATGGGACAGCGGCTTCTGGTAAGCCGATGCGGAACTGATAAAAATAAACTGGCTGGTCTTTCCGTCAAACAACCTGTAATCACGCTCCAGCTGCTCTTTCGTAAAGGCGATAAAATCAGCCGCCACATCAAATGTTTTTCCTTCCAGCTGTTTTCCGACATATTCCTCATCATTCATATCTGCCTGTATGATATGGGCTCCTGCCGGCAGCCTGTCATTGTTATTTCCTCTGTTAATCAGCCAAAGTTCATGCCCTTCCTCCAGCAGCCGGGCGGAAATCGCACTGCTGATAGTTCCCGTTCCTCCAATCAATAATACTTTCATGAATGCCTCCTGAATAATTTATAGCTTTATTCTACCGGCATATAGAAAAATTTGCAAGCCTGACCTTCCTTTAAAGGTCCCACCACCACAAAACCTTCTCCATTGAGGCTATCCTTTCAGTCCGCTGGTGGCAATCCCTTCCACAAAATATCTCTGAGCCGCGAAGAACAGCGCAATCACCGGCAGCACAGCCACAGCCGCCATAGCCATTACCTTCCCCCACTGTACCACGGATTCCGCATCCAATGACATGCGAAGCGCCAGAGAAATCGGATATTTCTTCACCGAGTTTATAAAGATCAACGAGTTAAAATAATCATTGTACGTCCACAAAAACTGGAATAAGCCTGCCGAGAACAACGCTGGCTTCATCAGCGGCAGCAGAATATGGGTAAAAGTTTTAAGCGTCCCGCACCCGTCCATATAAGCCGACTCATCCAGTTCCGTAGGCAGTCCCCGCAAAAACTGAATCAGCATATATGGGAAAAAGGAATTGCAGCAAAGCAGCGCCGGCGCATAAAACGGCATATATGTATTCACCCACTTAAACCCGTTGTACAGCGTATACCGCGGAATGATAACCACGGAGTTTGGCAGCATCATCATGGCAATCAGCAGCACAAACAAAATTTTCTTAAACGGAAAATGAAACCTTGCAAACCCATAAGCCACCAGCGCCGCAGAAATCACTGTCAGAATCGTAGTAGGCAGCACCAGTAAAAAGGTGTTAATAAAGAACTGGGTATAGGTAATCCTCCCGCTTCCCTTCCATCCCTCTATATAATACTGAAAACTGAAATTTTCCGGCAGAAGCTTTACAGAGCCGAATATCTCCTCATTCGTCTTAAATGTGGCAAAAATCATCCAGATAATCGGATATAACAAAACCAGCCCAATCAGGAAAATAATCACATAATCGCGAATCGTCCGAAGCCGTTTATTTTTTACTTTCATTTTATTCCTCCTATTCATCCCCGTAGTGAACCCAGAACTTAGAAGATCCGAAGATAATCAAGGTTCCCGCCACAATCACCGTAAATACCACCCAGGAGATTGCGCTGGCATACCCCATTTTAAAGTAAGAAAAACCTTCCTTATAAAGCTTCAGTCCCAACACGTAAGTCGCCTTAAGGGGGCCGCCCTCTGTGATAACCGATGCTGATGTAAAGTTCTGGAGAGCCTGGATCATCTGATTCAACAGATTAAAGAAAATAATCGGAGAAATCTGCGGCAGAGTAATGCTGAAGAACATCCTCACCTTCCCTGCACCGTCAATCTGGGCCGCCTCGTACAGAGACTTGGGAACCTGCTTTAGGGCTGCGAGAAACATAACCATAGAAGAGCCGAACTGCCAGATTTCCAGCGCACAGATAGTCTTAAGCGCATATCTGGTATCGCCGATAAACTGAACATTAGGCAGATGAAGAGCCGTCAACATGGCATTCATCACGCCGTTATCCAAAAACATCAGACGCCACAGAAGAGCAACCGCCACACTTCCGCCAAACAGAGACGGAATATAATACAAGGTACGAATCAGATTGATTCCCTTAATATCCCTGTTCAAAAACATTGCCACTGCCAGAGCCATAATCAGCTTTCCCGGCACAGTGTAAAGCGCAAATAAAATCGTCACCTTCAAAGAATTCCAGAACTCCTTATCCTGAGTAAACAGCTTCTTATAATTTTCCAATCCGATAAACACCGGCTTCGCACCGATATTATAATCTGCAAACGAAAAGATAAAGGAAGAAACAAACGGATACAGCTGCAGCACTGCAAATCCTATAAGCCATGGCATAATATAGAAAAATGCCTGATAATCCCTTTTCCGATAATTCGCTTTCCCTTTCATACATACCTCCAAACACACAGGTTTTCCAAATTTAGCGTATACTTTATAAAGGGTGCTGCTTTTTTTGCCGCAGCACCCTTCGCTTTGGGTTTCATCATTTAGTTGTCAGTTACTGGCCTAATCCTGACAGAAGACTCATAGCATCTTTCGTCACATCCTCCACAGAGCTTGCACCGTATCCGATGGTCTCAACAGAGTCAAAGAGAATGGTCTTAGACTCTTCGGAAGAAGAAATCTTATCATTGGGTGTTCCGCCCATGGCTGCCGCAATGTTGGCGCCTTCCATGGTAACCTGAGTCAGAGAACCGTTTTCCGTACAGATCTGTCTTGCCTTCTCAGTCGGAGGTACGGATCTGGTTGCGCCTAATGTTGCCAGAGCTTCATCATTGTTAAAGAAATAATCCATAAATTCCGCCGCCATCTCCGGATGCTCGCAGGTAGAAGTGATGGCAAATACCTGTGGAGTATTGGAAGCCCAGCCTGCCTCTGCCGCGCCGTCCAGAATCGGAAGTTCGCTCATAATATACTCTGCTTCCGGATTTGCCGCTACCATAACGTCAATGGTGGAAATGTAAGTCAAAGCCGCCACATATTTTCCTCCGATCCAGTTGGTATCCGACTGCAGGTTATCGCCGCTGTAAGCCGCCTGATAGGATGCCGGAGGAACCACCTCCTCGTCATACAGACGTTTTACATAATCAAATACTTCCTTTAACTGATCCTCTGTCATATTCAGAGCCTTAGTTTCCGGATTAAATACCGTGTCGCCGATCAGCTGTTTTGCATAGTTAAATACAATCAGATTTACGATATACTCCTTATTTGCGCACAGCAGATACATGCTGTCATCATACTCACGAACCTTCTTGCCCATATCAATCAAATCTTCCCAGCTGTAAGTCTTGGAAAAATCAAGGCCGATGGCATCCGCCAGTTCCTTGTTTACCATGATTCCTGCACCGGAGATACCGGTAGGAAGTCCCAGCTGCTTTCCGTCATAATTTCCGTTAATGGGAACACTGATATACGCCTCTTCAAAATTGGACAGATCCACATTGTAATCCTTATAATCCAGGAAATAATCGCCTGTATTCACATAGGTCGGAAAAATCTCCGGATCAACCTGAACGATGTCAGGAGCCGTGCCGGAAGCCAGCTGTGTAGCCAGTTTATCGTGATATCCGTCGTTTCCGCCGTACTCTGCCTCAATGGTTACATTGGGATGAAGAGCCTCAAACTGCTCGATTACCTGCAGGGTCGCTTCATTTCTCTCATCGCCGCCCCACCATGACATACGAAGGGTAATCTCCTCATCCGAAGAAGCCGCAGCAGCCTTTGTCTCATCGTTCTTCGCGCCTTCAGTCTCCCCCGCTGCCTGAGTCGCCGCCGCCTGAGTTCCACTGTCAGATGAGCCGCCGCATCCTGTCACCAGACCTGCGGTCATTGCCGCTGCCATAACTGCTGCTAATACTCTTTTTTTCATAACCTTCCCTCTCTTTCATTTGATACATTCATTTTAGTGTAAAATTCACGAAAGCAAAAGGCAGATACGTTCCTATTTTTATTCATTTTTTTCTCACTTTTTTTAAAAGGTATCATTTTTTACGATTTCAATTCATTTTTTCCTCCACCATATCCGGAAGCGAGAACTCCATCACACATCCCATTCCTTTTTTACTTCGAATCCGGATGCCGGACTCCTCCCCGAAATGAAGGAGCAAACGACTGTTTACATTGGACAAGCCAATGTGAGTTGTCTGATTTACCTTTATATCCTCCCTTAATCTGCAGCACTCCTCCTTGCTCATGCCCTCGCCGTTATCTATTACCCGAAAATACACACGTCCCCTCCGGCCAAAAATCTGGAGTTTTATGTAACCTCTTCCAGGAATATAGCGGATCCCGTGAAGAATGCTGTTCTCCACCAGAGGCTGCAGCATCAGGCGGAAGACCTGAAACTCCACCAGACTTTCCTCAATCTCATAGTACAGGATAAAACGGTCTCCAAACCGAAACTTCTGGATTGCCACATATTTTTTCAGATATTCAATCTCTTGCTTAAGGCTTATGGTCTCCAGCGGATCCGCCAAAGCATACTTTAAAATATCAGACAAATTGTTCAGAACCTTCTCTGCAGCCTCTGAAGAAGCGTCAGGTTTTCGTATCTCCAGCTGCACTGTCTGCAGCGTATTGAACAGAAAATGAGGATTGATCTGAAGCTGCAGGGCCGTCAGCTCCGCCACCTGCTGCTCATGCTGTTTCTGCACCAGATCTCCGTTCAGTTTTATGGTCCGCAGAAACAAGTAAATAATGTTGTTCATAATCACATCATATTCATCCTTCATCTCCTGCCGTGGTTCAGAAGGATAAATTCCGCTTTCCGCATCATGAAACACCTGAATCATATAGTACAACTGGCTGAAGGTCCGCTTTGTGGTGGCATAGGCCAAAATCACCATAGCCAGGCTGTTGATGGCAAAAATCATACAGTAGAGCCGCAGCATCTGCCAAAGCCCCCCCAGCTTCGCCTGTCTGGTCAAAAGAGAAACCAGCCGAAGCTTATACTGGCTGTTAAATGCCGTATGCACCAGGTACTTGTCCTTTCCGACATCAATCCAGCCATTCTCCTGCCCGATACGGTCAAATTCTTCCAAGTCAAAGCCTCTTCCTTTATCCCCTCTGTCATTCCAGGAAAATAGGATCTCATTGTTTTCATCAATAAACAGAACCGTCTCATGGTCTTTTGTCAGAATGTTGTCCAGCTGATCCCTGTATTTCTCCACATCGATATTCATCACCACCACGCCGTCCTGAAGAAGCATCCTCTGATAGATGGTCAGCACCTGCCGTTCCTTCCCATTGATCATCAGGGTCCTGGCCTCCATAGAGTTCTCCATTTCAGGATTCATCTGACTGTACCTTTGCCACCACCCTACCTCCTCCTTATTCTGAAAATCTACCGGCCCGTCGGCAGAGGAGAAATACCGGTCATACCCGTCCAGATACAGATATACGGACTGAATGTAGGGATATACCTGAATAATACTGTTTATCATAGTCTTAATATTTCGATGATAAATTGCATCGCTTAAAGATATGGTGCTTTCCTGGCGAAGCAGCTTTTTTAAAGACAGCAGCATATAGGGATTATTGGTCAGCTGGTTGTTTTGGAAAACCACACTGCTGACTACGAAATTCAAATTGGTATTTACATTGCTCAACGTATTTTTTGCACGGGTATCTAAACTTTTATCCAATTGGCTGTTTACCACCAGAAAAGAAATCGTGAAAACCAGAAATGTAGGAACGATCAGAAGGAGAAAATATTTCCAAAATCTTCGAATAAAAAACTTCCTCTGCACTGCTTACCGCCTCCTTTCGTCAGACCGGCAGAATCTGTACCCCTTCTCCCCTGTTACAGATTTTTTCCGTTGCGGTACTCCTTAGGCGACATACCAAAATAGGCCTTAAAAGCCCTGGAAAAATTCTTTGGATTGTCATAGCCGATATAGTAGGCGATATCATATCCTTTATACTGGATATCATTAAGTAGTTCACAGGCTTTCTCCATCCTGGTCTTTGTCAGATATTCCGAAAAACCGGTACCGCATTTATCCTTAAAAATCTTAGACAGGTAATTAGGACTTAAGTTTACCAGCACTGCCGCCTCCTCCAGGGAAGCTTCCTTGTAATTTTCCTCAATATATTTTTTCACTTTATCTACAATCTGCTCGTAGTAACTGGAATTATTCTCTTCCTTCACCTGATACTTTCGGTCCAGGTCCTCCCGAATCTTCCCAAAGCAAGTGAGAATATCCCCGCTTTTAATAGGCTTTAACAGATAATCCTCCACACGAAACTGGATGGCATAGCGGAAATATTCGTAATTCTGATAACTGCTGATAAAAATCACCTTAATATCCTTGTCCTGAATCCGTCGGCACAGCTCGATCCCGTCGATCCCCGGCATCTCAATATCACTCATGAGAACATCCACCGGATGGCTCTCCATATACTCCAGAGCCTTCCCAGCCCTGTTAAAAAACATGACAGAAAAGCCAATCTGCTCCCACGGAAACAGGTTGGCGATTCCCTCTACGATTTTTTCTTCATCATCTACTATAACAAGTCGGTACATAAAAACCCCTCTTTTGTGCTGCCTAATACACTGCCCTTTCCCTTACCATAACCGTATTATATCCCTGATCCCTTAATCTCTGCTCCATCCTAGCCCCATTGTCCACATTGAGAAATGCTCCCACTCTCACCTTATGCAGCCCGTCGCTGTGAATGATAAATGCCGGAAAACCCTGGCTCTTAAGCTGGTTCATCTGCTGCTGGGCCTGTTCATGATTCTGAAACGCTCCTGTCTGGACCTGATAATACTCGGGAACCGCTGTCTCTTCCTGATGAATGGTCTCCAGAATACCAGTTGCGACAGCTTGTGCGATCCTCTGAAAATTCTGGTCAAAAAACCGGTTATCCGCTTCATTGTCAATAAATCCGGCTTCCACCAGAACTGCAGGCATCTGGGTACTTCGAAGCACTACCAGCCCCGGCCGCTCAATCACACCAAGATTGGCAAATCCGACCCTTTCCAGAGAGGCATTGATGTTCCTTGCCATCAATGCCGACACATCCTTATCGCTATATACCAATGTCTCAGCACCGGATGCCGTCCCCGGTACCGGCATGGCATTCCGGTGAATCGACACAAAATAGTCTGCCCCTGAGCGGTTAGCAATATCCGCTTTCTCAAAAGGCGTCTGATACATATCGTTTACCCTGGTGTAGAACACATCCACACCGTTATTTGCCAATATGTCTCCTACAGCCAGGGCAAGATTCAGATTATCAACTTTCTCCTGTCTTCCATAATAAACGGCTCCCGGATCCGAACCGCCGTGTCCGGCATCTAAAATTACAGTTTTTCTATCTGCCAAGTCTAAAAACTTCCTTTCCATAATCTATACCATAGAATATGAAACAGTCTTTCAATCGGTTCTGATTTTAGCCGGATTCCTCTGTCTTTCAGGCCATTCCCCTGTATTCCTGCTTCCAGCCCTCCACCATCCTGCCGGCCTCCTCCATACGCCGGATAGGATCCTTCGCAAACAATTCCTTTATCTTCTCCTGCTCCTTACATTCCTTTGCTTCCTCCCCGGCCTCTAAAAAATCGGCCTCCCACGCTTCCATGGCCTCTTTCGTCACAGCCGACTGATACTCTGCTTTCAAAGAAAGCTTTGGATTCAGTTTTGTCAGATGGTGAATATTTTTTAGAATTACCTGGTCACCGGTTTTTTCATAGGCCTGCTCATAAGCTTCCATGGCCTTTCCAAGCTGAAACACCCTGGCATAACATGCCCCCAGGTTGTTCCATATCCGTCCCTGAAACCCGTGGTCCATCCTGGCATACCGGACATCCTCCAGAATTCGTATATAGAAAGCAATGGCTTTTCCATACTGTTTGTACTCAAACAGATAATCCGCCTTTCTCTTGGCATATTCCAGGGAGGACAACTTCCGAAACCCGCTGATCTTCTGCCTCAGTCCGTTGATCTCCCCCGATGTATAATAACCACATTCTTTCAGAAAGAGAAACAGTGTCTCGTCTCCATTTTCCCCTGCCTTCATCCTCCGCTCCATCTTGAGAGCCGTAAATCCCATGTCCAGTTCCTTCCGGATAAAGTCAATCAGATTCTGATTGATAAAATCATCCATAGCCAGAAGAGGATGATGATAGATCACGTAGCACAGTTCCTGGGAAGTATACACGTGCACCCCCAGACTCTCTATAAAATATGGATGGGATACCTGCTCTTTTCTGCAAAAAATCACACTCATATCATAACCTCTTGTCTAAGTACGGCCCCTGTAGATGGAAAAAATTCTCCGAATCCCATATCCTTGACTACCACCGCCATGGTCTTTTCATCTAAAAATCCCACCTGTGTCTGAACCCGTACCGTCTTGTCATCCCTCTGCGGAAATCCCTCCAGAACCATTTTTACAGTCTTGGTATTCTTAGAGCCCAAGGGTATAATGGAAAACTCCAGATAGTTCTGATTGTCCAAAATAAAATCCACCGTGCTTTTGGACTCATACCAGCTGTCTCCTGCCGCCGCCAGCACCAGCTGATTCTCCTTATCCTGATGAAACACATTGACGCACACCGTCGTATCCAGCCGTCCGTCACAGATCATCACATAAGGATAAGAGGTCTTCCCACTGGTCAAATCCATGGCTCTTAAGGCCGCCCCCTGAGCAAACAATGCCGGTTCCACAAAAACCCTTCTCCTGGCGCACACCAACTTCATAAACTCCGGCGCCCAGTCCTGATTCTCAAACCCTTTTCCGGCAAGAAATACGGAAGAAAACAGCTTTTTCTGAAGAAACCTCTCACCGCAGGCACAGAGAATCTTATCTGCCAGCTTCATGCCAGAAGGAGCATTCAACACATCCAGACTGAAGCCCTCGTCCAGCTTCTCCTTCTCCGCCACCACCGTCACATTTCTCATGCCTCTCTGAACCTTCATCTCATAGTAGAAAAGTCCTTCCTCCGACAAGTCAAACATTCCCACCTGATTGTTCCACATCTCCCGTTTCTGATTCAGCACATAGTAAAGAAAACCCTCTGTATGGCTGATGACATGAAGCCTGTCCCGGGGAATCTGAAGATAATCCCCACAATACATCAGACAGTCTAAAAGTCTTGCCTCCACCTCCGAAACGGTAATCACCAGCTGTTCTACCCAGGCGCCTGGACCGCGGCTCTTTTCATCCCCCGTCATCTCCTCTAACGGCAGCATCAGCACCCGCTCCAGAAACCGCACCAGAATCTCAACACCTCTGTATTTTATCCCTGAAATCGTAGAAGTCCCGTCTTTTTTCACCAGCTTCAGCAATTTATCAACAATCACTCCGTCTCCCATCAGAGCGCTGGCATAGGCGTCCTCCCCGATCAGCCACACATCCTCTTCTTTCTTCCTGCAAACAACTGTGGGAAAGGCCCATAGTTTATCCTGTCCCAGACAGCTTAACTTGGTATATCCATCACACAAATCCAGCCCCAGCTTTAGTCCATCCATATCAACTTTTCTCCATCTTCTGTCCAAAACTCGCTCTGTTTAAACGATTTCCTAACCCCAGCTACATGAGTCCAAACAGTTCCTCCACCACGGCATTCTTTCTCACATACTCCTCCATGGCCTCCCGAAGCCCTGCCTCTTCCTTCAGATTCATACAGATCGACATCCGATTCAGAAGGCGGAATCTGCTTTCCTCTGGTTCGTCCGTCTTCTTGCTGCAGGTTATGTTTCCCTCCTCCATGAGAACCATCTCCTCCCCCTTCTGCTCATAAACCCGGTACTCCATGGTCTCTCCGTCAAACAACACCTTCTGCTTCACAAAAATCCCCTGATAAACCCGTTTCATGTCATTGCTGTAGAACTGCTCTTCCTGAGGCCGTATCCGAATCTGCAGGTCCACCCTGGAATCTTTCTGCCCGATATACTGAATCATCTCCTTATCCAACAGTTCTTCCGGAATCCGGACAAATCTTGAAAGCCCTTTCATATGGGGAAGCACAATGTCCTCCGCCAACAGAATATCCACAATCGTCTGACACAATTCCTTCTGCTTTTCATTCAGCTTAACAAGCCCGGCATAATATTTCGTCAAAGCCAGCAAATAGACGGTAGAGATCTTCTCCTTATCCGACGTATCATGTATCATGCTTTCCAGATACTCAAACACCTGATCCTCCGCCGGAACCTGATACATAAAATACTCTGTGCTCTTCATAGTAAAATAAGCCTTCACCAAAAGCTCACCCGGTTTTTTCCGCTTCATGTACAGGGAAAACACCTTATCAATCTGACCTGTCTCTCCGGAAAACAGCATCTGTGCCAGAAGGCGTTCTTCCAGATCATAGGTTTCCACCCGTTCCGACACGCTCTTTATCAGTATCTGATACATCTGTCTCGATATCCCGTTAAAATGTTCGCACAAATAATCCAGAATCACATTGTCTGCCTGATTCTGGCGAAACACGGAAAATGCCAGCTTCAGTACCAGATCATCATGCTCAAACATTCTTGTCAAAATAACACTGTCACACAGCTTCTTAAGCTTCTCTCCCAAAATCCTGCACCGGTACTCCCTAATAATTCCCAGCGCCTCTTTCATATAATTTCCGTTTATAAATGTCTCACAAAGTTCCGCTCTCTGCTCCTGTGACAAAAGCCTGGTATCCATCGACAAAAGAAACACCGGCCTGTCGCCCTCTCTGAACGGTGTTTTTTTATAATATTCAATCAAAATCCCAACCAGCCTGTTCTTATACAGAGGATGAAGATCCAGTTTCGCCAGAGCCTGCTCTATAATCGTTAATCCCTTCTCTGTCAGATTCTCAGCCTCGTCCCTGCATGCCGCCAGAAGAAGCATGGGATGTTCCGGATATACATGAAAACATTTTTTCTCCAGTACCGGTTTATCCAGTACCTGAGTCTTAACATGACTCACATCCGTATACCGGTTCCCGTAAGCATCCTGAAACAGAATGCAGCTTTTCGGAGAAAACACAGGAACATAGGCCACTCCCTGATGAATCGGATAGACCCCTTCCTCTGTCAGTTCCTCATAACAGACCACCACCTGACGCATATTGGGATTCTTCACACGAATCCGGTATGAACGCAGCAGAGACGGCAGCATCTTCGCAATGGGAACATCCACCATATCCTCATAAATCACCGCATCATAAACCACTGCCAGATAGCTGTCGATATGGGACTGCAGCACCTGTTCCGCCGCAAAACGCCCCATTTCCTTCTGATAATCCCGGTAAATGGAACTATCCTCTCCCAGATACCGGATGACGTTGGCATACAACATGGCTCTGCTGTGATGATCCAACTCATGGTCATAGGAAAAATACAGCAATACTTCCCTTGGAATCAGATGATCATAATCCGCCGGAAGAGAGTACAAAAAATATTCATACAGCCTGGTTAAGCTTAAATTTTCCTCAAGCGCTTTCTCATACCATTTAAAATCCTGCTCTTTCCGGCAGTCTCCCCGGATCATCAGGCTGCATACCGCCTCCAGAATCTCCCTCTGGGGAAAACGCTCATATAAAAGTCTTAATGTCTTAAGGCACAAAGGCTGAAAATGCCGGTTCACCATGGCCAGATTAGCTGCCTTTACGGCCAGCGTTTCATTTACCAATCCTCTTCTGGCTCCGAAATGCATTGCCTGCAGTTCAAAGCTTCCTATTCCGTACAAAAGCTGAGGCGCATCATTCCAAACAGCCAATGCCTGCTGATACAGAAACGGGCTGTGACACCCTTCCCCATAAAGCACCTTCATCTGCGTCAGCATCTCACCCGGATTTTCAAAACAATATCGGTCCTCACACCGGGTATACAGATAAAACAAAAGATAATCCTCCGGCCAGTCTTGCTGATACTTTTCCAGCAGCCTAATAAGAGATTTCATCTTCTCCTCATCCGGTTGAAGCAAAAGCAGCACATACTGAAACAAACAGTAATATCCAGGCTGGGCCAGCCGCCCGTTAAACACATCCTCCTTGCATTCCAAAAGCGCCGACATGGCCTCTTCCCTATGCCCGGCCGTCTGATGAAGTTCCGCCTGCATCAGAGACAGCTCCATGGACGGTCCTCCCGTCATCCGAAGCTGTTCCAGCTCCTCCAACATCTGATCCAACAGGACAGAAGCCTCATGGGCTCCGCTTTCATAATCAAGACGCAGAGAAAAATACCTGGCAAATCTTCCTGCCGGACGACACCGCTCTTCCTCCCCGCTTTCTGTCCTGGAAACCGGCTGAACCAAAGAAGCATAAAACTTTACCGTTATAGCGTCATTCATGGTCTCAAAGGTTACTGTTCCCAGGTTTTTCCCGCCGTGAAGTCCTCCCGGGCTGATACGGTAGGGGAAGCGGCAGACTCCCTCCACAAAATCCTCATCTTCCAGCGTCTTTTTCCAGGTCTGAATAAATGTCCCGTCTACCGAAACCGCCGCAGGAAGATGGCCCCATCCGATCCTTCGGATCTCGATCTCTCCTTCTATTGCCTGTTCCAGTCCATAATATTCCCGGCTTAACTCCTTAACCTCCAGTCTCACGGGATCTTTAAGCCTTAAGGCAATCAGAAACTGCTCCAGCTGCCCATATCGGTTCCCATGGCCTTTCAGACCATCGTAAACAGCCCTGATATGCATGTTATGCATAAAAGGAACCGACACGAAATCACGGTATTCAAAGACCCTTAAGGCCATCTCATAATCCTGTCGGGCCATATCTGCAAAATCTTTAGGCTCCCTTAACTGCTCCAAAGTTCTTCCCGATATTCCTGTACCTACACGAAAAGAATAAGGAACTTCTTTTTCTCCTCCATTGGTAACCAGATAAAAAGTTCCCTCTATCACATCTCCATATTCCAGATATTTGCTGTTAACCTCATAAGCGATATGGTTTCGCAGGCCTCCAAACGAACTGACTAACAATTTTACACGAGAATTGGAAGAATATACCAGGCCCTTACTGTGAAGGCTATTGTCACTGGTTATAAATAATTCTTTTCTGATCAATTCCCCGGCCTGTATCTCCTCATCAAACCTTTCCGGCTGAATCGTAAGTGCCGGCTTCTCCATATCTACAATGCCTTTTGCCAGGCGGTTTATCCGCTCTCTCATGTTTCTTTCACCTGTCTCATTGGTCTGTTACTCAAAATTACAACCTATTTTGTTTATTCTATCACATTTTCCCTTGATTTACTATCCTAAAGTTGGTATGATATAAAAAATACTTTAAAAAACTGTTACAATCACTGTTACAAATTGCTGCTGGCTGGAGTACGAATATATGCTGACCGAACCAAAGACCTTATACAAATTAATGAACCTTTATATGTTAAAAAGGGTGAACATTCCCTTAACCAATTCTCAGCTTACGGATTTTTTCCTGAAGCATGAGTATGCCCCTTATTTTACCCTTCAGCAGGTGCTGAATGAACTTCTGGAGTCCGGGCTGATCCGGAAGCATGCCAATCACAGTACCACCCGCTACGAGATTACCAAAGAAGGGGAAGAGACCCTGGAATTTTTTGGAAAAAACATTTCCCCGGCCATTGTGGAAGATATGGACAATTACTTAAAAGAAAATCAGTTCCGTATCCGCAACGAAGCCGGTATGATTTCCGACTACTACAAATCTACCAACCAGGATTACATTGTCCATTGTGAGATCCGTGAGGGCAAGACTGTTCTGCTGGATTTAAGTCTTTCCGTCCCTGACCGGGAGCAGGCCGAATCCATGTGCGGTCACTGGGAACAGCGAAGTCAGGAGATCTATTCTTTTGTTATGAAAACCCTGATGAACAATTCCGACGAATAAAGGAGCGATGCCTATGTCTAAAAAAATGCCTGTTGATTATTACAATCAACTCCTTCTAAAGCTTCAGAAAGAAAAGAAGAAATTCAAACACAAAAAATTTCTGTGGAAAGCCAAAATTTTCCTTACTATCGTTCTGCCTGTCGTAATCATTCTTCTGGCTGTCAAAACTGCCCAGACCTGGATTCATCTGAAACTGAAATCCATAGCCGAATGCTGCAGACAGCCTGAAGAACATGAGGACCAGACTCCTGATTAACCCTCAGGAAACTGGTCTTTATTTTTCTACTCTTCTCTTCGAAAGCGGTTGATCTCATGGATCAAAAGCTTTACATTGGCAATCAAAGAATCAAAGCTTCCAAACTGATACAGATTCACCGCCAGAATCCCTATGGGAACAGCCAGAATCATGCCGGAAATTCCGTGAAGCTTAAATCCCAAATATAAAAAAAATAAGGTGGCAAAAGGCGGAAGCCCCAAGGAATCCCCTACAATCTTTGGCTGGATGATCTGCCGCACCGCCTGAGTCAGCACATACAGAAGAATCAGCCCTACGGCAAATGCCCACTCTCCCGAAAGAAGCTTTACCAAAGCCCATGGAAACAGGGCCGTTCCCGTGCCGAACAGAGGCAGAAAATCCAAAAAAGCAATCAGAACTGCCAAAACCAAGCCATAGCTGACGCCTAAAACCAGAAAGCCGATTGCCAGAATCACTGCCACAACAAACATGATCCGAAACTGGGCCAGAAAATACCCGCCTATCAGCCTTTTTAAATCCTTTTTGAAAAATACAATATATTCATGAACGCCTTCCGGCATCATCTTGTGGAGAAACGCAAGGATCTGCTCCCTCTCTACAATAAAAAAATAGGATGACAGAATCACCACAATGGAATTGATCAATGCGGAAGGAATCCCCCTGGCCACATTTCCCGCTACCGTCACCGTAGGAAACGCAAACTTTGACACCAAGTTTCCTGCCAGTTCTCCCAGATTATCCGTAAAATGGGTGATCGAATTCTGAATGCCATCCGGGAGACGCTCAAACAGCCGCGACAAGGTAAGAAGCGCACTTTGAACCTCCTCCTTTCCTGCCTGATACATTTCAGGCAGGTCCTTTATCAGCCCTGCCATCTCCAAAAACAGTCTGGAAATCAGAAAATACACTGCACCGATTACCAGGGCCAGCACCAGAACCACAATCAGCACCGAACTGTGTCTGCGCACCAGATTTAACCGTTTTTCCAAAAAACGCACCAGCGGATTGGCAATCATGGAAATACACCATCCAATTACAAAAGGCATAAAAAATTTCAAAAGCCATGGGCCCAGGGTACAGACCAGAATAACTCCTGTAACCGGAACCAGAATGTTCAGAATAATTCTTAAAATTTTCTTTGTATCCTGCATATGTCACCACCAGTCTCCAAATTTCCGTAACCGTTCAGACCCCCGAACTGTTACGGCATCCGGCTATTTAGAATTGCCGCATTCCCTTCTATAAGATATTCCTGTACACTGCCTCCATCTCATCATCTGTGCCAATGGTTACTCTCAGATAGTTTGACAATCTGGGAGTATTGAAATGACGTACATAAATCTTCCTGCTTCGCAGCGCCTGTAAAATCTCCTCTGCCTTTCTCTCCCTGTGAGTGATAAACAGAAAATTCGCACTGGAATCCAGACACTGAAATCCTAACTCCCGAAACCGTACCTTCGCCTTTTCTCTGGTGTCAACAATCTTTTCTATCGTCCTATAGAAATAATCTTTATCCTTTAATGCCTCCACCCCTAACCGAATGGACGGCAGATTCATGGTATAGGAATTATAGGAATATTTTACGTTCTCCATGGCCTTAATAAGAGCCGGGGAACCAAATGCATATCCGATCCGCACTCCTGCCATGGAACGGGATTTGCTGAAAGTACCTACTACCAGCAGATTTTCATATCTGTTTAACAGCGTCCTGGCGGATGTTCCTCCAAAATCAATATAAGCTTCATCCACAATCACCACCACGTCCTGATTGTGAGCCAATATATCTTCCACACCTTTCATGGGAAGATATATCCCTGTAGGTGCATTAGGGTTTGGGAAAATCACGCCTCCGTTTTCCCCATAATAATCTTCTGTTTTGATCTGAAAATCCTGGTTAAGCGCCGGTGTCTCATAGGGAATTCCAAACAAATCCGCCCAGACCGGATAAAAGGAATACGTAATATCCGGAAACAAAATCGGCTTTTCAGAGTGAAAAAAAGTGAGAAATGCCATTGCCAGTACATCATCCGAACCGACTCCCACGAAAACCTGATGATTCTTTAACCCATAAAACTTTGCCAATGCCTCCACCAGTTCCGAAGCAGCCGGATCCGGATACTTTCGCAAAAGCTGTCCGTCCATATTTTTCAAAGCCTTTAATACTCCCGGCGCCGGAGGATAAGGATTCTCATTGGTATTTAACTTTATAAGTCCTTCTCCCTGAGGCTGCTCCCCAGGCACATAAGGAACTACTCTGCGGATATTTTCCTCCCATGCCTTCATAGTTTGTACTCCTCTGCCACTTTTCGGAATGCCGGAAGAGACCGTTTAATCTGTTCATAAGACACACAGTAGGAAATCCTCACATATCCGGGACAGGCAAAAGAACTTCCCGGAACTACCAGGATATGGTATTTTTTACAAACTTCACATAACTTCTTCTCATCTTCCTCCGGTGATTCCACGAAAAGATAGAAGGCGCCCTGAGGCTTAATGCAGCAGAATCCGTACTCTGTCAGGGAGCGATACAGAAGGTTTCGGTTCCTGTCATAAGCCTCCACATTGACAGCCGCATTCAAGCACCGCTTAATCACTCTCTGCATAAGGGAAGGGGCATTGACGCAGCCCAGGACCCGGTTGGCTATGGATGCCGCCCCGAACACCTGGGAGCTGTCCGTCAGTTCATCCGGAATCAACAGGTAACCAATCCTCTCTCCCGGCAGGGACAGAGATTTGCTGTAGGAATAGCATACCACCGTGTTATCATAAAACTTTGTAACAAAAGGCACCGAAACGCCGTCATAGGCCAGTTCCCGGTATGGTTCATCAGAAATCAGCACAATGGCGCCCCCGTATTCTTCCTGTTTTTTCTTAAGGATCTCACCGATTTTTTCCAGCGTCTCCCGGGAATACACCACTCCTGTAGGATTATTAGGCGTATTGATAATCACTGCTTTTGTCTTTTCTGTTATCCTTTTCTCAAATTCCTGAAGATTCGGCTGGAAATCCCTGGTATCTGGCGGTACGATCACCAGCCGGCCGTCATAATTACGAACATAGGCGTTATATTCCAGAAAATAAGGCGCGAATACAATCACCTGATCCTCAGGATTTAACAATGTTTTCAGAATCACATTCATACCGCTGGCGGCCCCAACAGTCATCAGAATATTATTCTGGTGAAAGTTCGTCCCAAACCGCTGATTTAAAGACAGGGCAATGGCTTCCCTCACATCCTCAAACCCTGCATTGTTCATATACCCATGGACAAAGGTAGACGGCTCCTCATCCAAAACATCCAGAATCGCCTGCCTCACTTCCTTCGGGGCAGGGACATTGGGGTTTCCCAAGCTGAAATCATACACTTGTTCCGCTCCATAGATTTTAGCCATCCGTTTTCCTTCCTCAAACATTGTACGGATGGCCGAATTATTCTCCACCAAAGGCCCCATTCTTTCTGATATCATTCTGTCCTCCATTCCGAGGCGGCCCTCACCGCCTGCTTATGCTGCAATAGATTGTTATACATAGTGTAACCCCAAAATAAAACCATGTGGTAGGGTTACTGAACCATGTGGTAAAAAACGAAAGCATCATATAGATAGCCATCTGCCCATAAAAAACATACCCCACAGGATTTTTCATCTCTTTCAGCCGCTCCACCAGAAAAAAGCACACAGCGCCCAAAAGACAGGAAAATATTGCCACTCCCAGGATACCGAAATCATAATAGGAGTCATAAAACAGGGTCAATGTAGTCAGTTCTTCCTTATTCACATAAATCGGAAAACTGATCAGATATGGAAATACAAACTTCAGCCCCGTAAGGGCCCACACCGGAAACAGGCTTCGGATTCCCCAGGTATGAGCCGGAAGAGCATCGACCAGACAATTAAAATTCTCATAATTATTGGCGATATAGATATATGGCTGAGAGATAAAAATCGGCATATTGCTGTTCTTCATCTCAAATATTCCATTTAAATACGAAACATCATGGCTTCTTGCCACCGTCAAAACAAGATACAGAGGGATTAAAATTACAACTGCTGCCGCAATCAGCCACGGCTCTATCCGCCTTTGATATGCACAATACGTAAATACTGCCAATGCTATGGCGAATATAAGCTGGAACCTGGACACACAGAAAACAGGGATCAGGAAAGCGATCAAGGTCATGAAAAGAATCAGTACATTCCTGGCAGAACGCCTGCTTCCACCTTGGAGAAAGTATATAACAGAAAGGGCCGGTACCAGCACACAAGACACAGTCAGATAGTGAACTCCTGACAGATGAAATTCGGAATACGCATGGGGAACTCCCCGCAAAAACAACGGAATAAATCCTAACACCACTGCTTCAAAGATAAAAGCAGCCAACGATACACAGGTAAGCACGATAATACAGTAAAAGACAGGACGCACAAAACTTCTCTGCCTCCTTCTTTTTCTGTCAAAGCGCCCATCACCTCCAAATATTCGTTCCAATATCTCAAACGTCACCCAAAATCCTGCAAATGCCAGAAAAAAGCATAACCAAGTCAGCACACTCCAATCTATCTGGAGTCTGCTTAACTTTAAGCAGGCAATTCCCTGTCCTCCCACCCAGAAAGCAGAAAACAGCCCGCGAAGGTGAATCACATTGCCTGTTTTATGGTAATCATAATAATACAAAAACCCTGCCGCCAGCAAAAGGGCCAATCCTGAAATATAATACAAATGAAAATATGCAAGTATCCAACTGGCTGTATAGCAGATCAAATAAACTATCATAGTCCTGTCCTTCATGTCCGCAACAGTCCGGAGCGGTTCGCTTTGCAAACACATCTTCCCCATCTCCACGCCCCCTCCGAGCCGTCACGGATGTTTATCGTCTGTTAGTTTTACTTGACGCTTGTAACGGTTACTGACGCTTTCATCATTTGATAAACTCTCTCATATATTCTTCCACTTCTTTCGCCGTTGCAAAACTCATAGCCTCATCTGCCACGGCTTTAAGTTCTTCCATGCTGAATCCGGTAATCATCTTTCTCGCACGCAGAATTGCAGATGCGCTCATACTGAATTCATTCAGTCCAAATGCCAGAAGCAGCGGAATCATCATTGGATCGCTGGCCGCCTCTCCGCACATTCCCACCATAATGCCTGCTTCTCTTCCGCAGCGAATGATATAACGGATGCTGCGCAGCACAGCCGGATTAAAGGTAGAATACAAATAGGCGATCTTATCATTGCCTCTGTCTACAGACATGGTGTACTGAGTCAGATCATTGGTACCGATACTGAAGAAATCCACTTCCTTC
Organism: uncultured Hungatella sp.; assembly: GCA_910588325.1. Classification (GTDB taxonomy): domain Bacteria; phylum Bacillota; class Clostridia; order Lachnospirales; family Lachnospiraceae; genus UBA3402. Next base: position 52,377 of record CAJUPP010000006.1, on the reverse strand, counting down.
GCAAACACATCTGCCATCAGGGATGCTGCCGCTGTCTCCACCATGATACCTACCTGAATCTCCTTGTTATATGCAGTATTCTCCCCATCTAACTCTTTTTTAATCTCTTCAATCAGAGCTTTTGCCTCCCTGATTTCATCGATACAGGTTACCATAGGGATCATAATCTTAATATTGCCAAATGCGCTGGCTCTCAATAGTGCCCGCAGCTGCGGCCGATAGATGTCATCCTTTCTGTCAAGGCAGAGACGAATTGCACGATATCCCAAAAATGGATTTTCATCCTTCACAAGGCCCATATACGGAATCTCTTTGTCGCCTCCGATATCCAGAGTGCGGATAATCAACGGTTTTCCCTTTAAAGCAGATGCAGCCTTTTTGTAGGCTTCAAACTGCTCTTCCTCTGTCGGCATGGAAGTCCTGTCCATGAATAAGAATTCCGTCCGGAACAGCCCTACGCCTTCTCCGTCATACTGAAGAACCTTCTCCACATCCTCCGGCTTACCGATATTGGCTACCAGTTCCACATGGATGCCATCCTTTGTAATCGTAGGACGGCCTATATAGCTTTCCAGCTCCTTCTTCTCTTTTAAGAATTTCTGTCTCTTTCCTTCATACTCTGATTTCTCTATACCACTCGGATTCACAATCACAATCCCTGCATCACCGTCCAGCACAATATCAGCACCGTCTTCTATGGAATCCAAAACTCCTGACACTGCCACCACTGCCGGAATCTCCAATGCTCTGGCCAGGATAGCGCTGTGGGAAGTCTTACCTCCCAGCTCCGTCACGATTCCGGATACGTTTGCGGGATTAATCCCTGCTGTCATGGATGGGGTCAAATCCTTTGCCACAATGACGCTTCCTGCCGGAAGGGATGCAATATCTACCGGATGAATTCCCTGAAGAACCTGCTGCATCCGGGTCTTGATATCCTTCATATCGGTTGCCCTCTGCTGCATCAGCTCGTCATCCATAGATGCAAAAACAGCCGCATAATTATTGCAAACCGTTTCAATGGCATACTCGCCGCAGACAGCCTCTCCTTTAATCGTATTCTCAATCTCTCCGGTCAGCATCGGATCCATCAGAAGCATCAAATGGCCCTGCATGATCTCCGCCTCTTTTTCTCCTACCTTCGCAGCCAGATCCGCCGCCAGAACTTCTGTCTGTTCCACGGTCTTCCCAAGCGCATCACGAAAGCGCTGTACTTCCGCTTCTGCATCTGCCACTTTATCCTGGCGGATTACCAGTTCCTCCTCTTTGATAACCGCTGCTTTTCCAATGCCGATTCCTGCAGATGTACTTGTTCCTCTATACACCCTGCATCTCCTCCTTTAACATTAGTTTATTCGCCTAAGCCGCTTTCCACGACTTTGATCATAGACTCTAAAGCCTCCTTCTCGTCCTCCCCCTCACAGACAAACTCAATCTCATCTCCGCTTTTCACACAGGCGCCAAGAACACTTAAGACGCTTTTGGCGTTAGCCGTAGTATTTCCAATACGGAAATGAACCTTCGATTTAAATAAAACCGCTTTATTACAAAGAATACCCGCCGGTCTTAAATGAAGGCCTGTTAGATTCCTGATCACAACTTTTGCGCTTACCATATGTATCCCTCTCACACATTATTTTATGCTATACCACAACTATTCTGTCTCCTTGCTGGCATCGCTGCCGCCATTATCCGATTCTGATTCGGAATCTTCTGCCCCTATGCTCTCATCCGGTTCCTCATTCAGATCTTCCACGACAATCATGACAGGACTCTGTCCAACCAGTTCAAATCCGTCTCTCAAAAGTACCATAAATCTTGCAGGATGGACACCTGGTCCCATGCCTGTCACATCCATATTAAGTACAATGTCCTCTCTCTGAATCCGATCCAGATCTTCTGCCAGGCCTCTGATCTGAAGCACCACCTTATCCTGTTCAAAGTAGTAGGAATAATCCTCCTCCTGCCCCTCAAACACCACGTTAACCAGATCATAATCCAGCTCTTCCACCATCAGCGGCTCCACCCTTAAAGTCACCACTGCCGTCGTAACCGAATCATTGGCCATAGTTATATTATCCGGCAAAAGTTCTGCCAAGTCAACTTCTACCTGAATATCCCCCGTAGCGCCGTCTACATTCAACACACTTTCCGGAATCGTCAGGGTATTGATGGAAGCCAAAGCTGCCTTCAGCCCTTCTACAGAAACATTCTTTACGTCACACTCTACTCCGGTATAACGATAGCCTTCCTCTACGGTTCCGCCTACCTGGAAATCCAGAGCCAGACTCTTTACATTTAAGATTGTAATATGATAATCTACCTCTTCAATATTCAGCTTTACTTCCGAGCCCAGATTCAGTTCATTGTCATTGGCATCATAGAACTTTACCCTGGCAATGCCATCCTGATCGGAATTGATGCCATCTATCTTAAGATCCACTCCTGCCGAACTGATCTGCCCGATGACAGATACCGGGCCTGTTACATAGACGTATCCGGGATTTAAGGTTACCTGCCCTAACGCATATCCCTCCTGCTCTGTTCCCGTGGTATGGGCCCTGAGATCAAAACGCTTTCTCTGCAGAGGTTCGGTTTTAATCTGCACCACCCCTGGCTTTACCGTAGGCGTTCCCTCTATCAATGGCCGCACACTGTCATTGGCAATCTCTACCTGTACCGGTATGGACCCTGTCACATCATAAAGCTGTGACAGATCTGCATAAGCATAAAAGTCACTGGCAGTCACCCGATACTGGTCCCTGACCCTCACATCATAACTGACAGTAACCGTATTTTTCCCCTGCAGTTCGTATGTTAAATTGGATTTCTCCAAAACATCTTCATTCACCATCTCAACGACAACCGTTTTTGTCTCCGTCATCAGAGGATTGGACACGTTTACCATAATCAGCCACATAAAGATGGCCAGGACCACAGCCAGAATCTTAAGTCCCAGATTATTTGTCAGCCTTTCTTTCATCCTTCAGCCTTCCCTTCCAAATTCTGAACCGGTTTCCATGCTCTTCCTCCTGGCCCAGTTTCTCTGACAATGCCTTGCTTAAGCTGTCCGCATCACTGATTCTCGTCAGGCTTCCATTCTCCGCCAGAGTAATTCGTCCGGTTTCCTCCGATACCACGATCGTCAGACTATCCGTGGTTTCACTGATTCCCACTGCCGCACGATGCCTGGTTCCCAAATCCTTGCTGATACTGGTATTGTCTGAAAGAGGCAGATAACAGGTAGCTGCCGCCACACGATTTCCACGTATCACCACCGCACCGTCATGAAGCGGCGTGTTATGTTCAAATATATTAATCAACAGCTGACTGGTTACCACCCCGTCAACTTCAATTCCCGTTCTCTCAATATCCTTTAAGGATGTCTCCTGCTCTATCACCATCAAGGCCCCTGTCTTGGCTTTCCCCATCTCCACCGATGCACGGACCAGCTCGTTGATCGTTTTCTCTGTCAATACGTCATCCGAAACCTTGCCTCCCTCAAAAGGAAGAATATTGGTCAGAAGATTCCGGCTTCCCAGCTGCTCCAGAGCCTTTCTTAACTCCGGTTGGAAGATAATCACCAGAGCCGTAGTCGCTACCAGAGCAATTCTTTCCAGAATCCATAAAATTGTGTACAGTTTCAAAACCCATGCAAAGAACGTAAATGCCAGAATCACTAGGATTCCTCTCAGCAAAGTCCATGCCCTGGTATTCTTGATCCACACCATGATTTCGTAGATCAGGAAAGCTATAATGACAATCTCCAGGACGTTCGTCTTGCTGATCTTCGGCAAAAACGAAAGCCAGGAGTAAAGCGTACCAATCATATCCGTCATATCCTCACCTACCCATACCAAATCTGTTCCGATTTTTCAAAGGTCCTCCGCCAGACTACCTTTCCATATCTCCCCTTCCATTCCGGCGCGCTTTTGTACTGTTGATTTTCTGTACTTTCACATCCGGAGTAGAGATTGTAAGCTTGGGAACCGCCTTTACATAATAATAATAGTCATCATCTTCAAACTGTGTGTATTCTGTCCTGCTGTAATCTACGGAAAAAATCAGGAAATTATAAATACCGGCAATCAGCATGGAACCTAACGTACCCAGCAGAAGCTCCACCATAGGAGCCGATACGTCAAATATATAAACTCCGATAAAAATCACGGTTAACTGTGCAATAGCGCCTACCACGATGGCAATCATCCACGCATAATCTATGGACAGCCTTCGGATTAAATATACTACCAGAACGCCTGTCACACAGGCGACAATCATCAGCATCATCAGTTTATTGCTTATCATGGACTTCATAATCTGGACATACTTCTGAGTAATATCCAAAGACGCATCATTGGTCAGCACCCCTGCATTCTGCTTCACATACTGAAGAATATAATAGATAAATGTGCCGCAGCCTACAGGAACCGCCGCAACCGGAGTCTTGGATAACCCCACCAGAAGCGGAACCGCGTAGGGGATCTTTAAAATATAAAAAATCGGCGTTATTAGAAGAAGATAGCTGTCCCCCGGCTGAAATCCATAATACAAAACTGCTACCATCAGCATACATACGGAAAGAATCAATGTCAGTTCTATGGATACGGTACTGATATGAGCTAAGATTAATCCTCCCGCAATAATAACCGCAATGCCGTAAGGCATGATGGAACAAGCCAGCGCCAGCACCACCAGGATTACCGGGCTGTTTAACCTGTTCATAAAACCTACGTTTCTGCTGATTATCAAAAAGGTTACAAGACTTAATGTAAAACGGATCACGGGAATCAAAAGCATCTCAAATCTGCTGTAAAACAGCTTCATCTTCTCTTTAAATACCAGCATTGCGATCATGTCTGCGTACCTCCTTGCCCAATTCCTTCGTCCTGTTCTGGAACTCATATCGTTTTTCTAAACGCCTAAGCTTTGCGATGTATATCTTCTGCTCCTTAAGGCCACGGTTATATCGTCTCACACTGACAATCAGGGCAATCAGCAGATAGCATACCAGCCCTGCCACATAGTATTTGCCGTATCGAACTGCCTGTTCCTGAAGGGCCGCAAAATCCATGGAAGCAAAAATACCTTCCGCCCGGTACAAAATAACCAGCAAAAAGCCCAGAGCCCAACAGAGAGTATAACCAAAAAACGCTCTCAGCAGGTTCCGGCTTATATAGTCGCTTTTAAAATATCGAGTTACCAATGAAATATATTTTTTCTGATGATTCTCAAACATGGAAATGTTGGCCATCAGCTTTATCTTATCTTCGTTTAGCACTGCCATCACCTCACTATGCAATTATGCTAATAGATTATTTTAGTATAGCACAGATTTTTGTTGCTGGCAATGCTATCTGAATTTTTATTCATAACCCTTTTATTCATAACGCAGCGCATCGATAGGGTCTGCCTTGGCTGCTTTGGAAGCAGGGTAGATTCCGAAAAAGATGCCCACCAGTGCAGAGAAGGAAACCGCCATGATGATAACGCCGGGCTTTACCACAGTCCCAACGCCCAGAGCCATGCCGCCCAGGGATACCAGGCCTACGCCGATGAGTATGCCGATGATTCCCCCACAGGCCGAAAGAATGGCTGATTCCGTCAGAAACTGTATCATAATATCCCTTGTCTTGGCCCCCAGGGACTTTCGGATGCCGATCTCCCTGGTTCTCTCGGTCACAGATACCAGCATAATATTCATGATTCCGATACCGCCTACCAGAAGAGAGATAGCCGCAATGCCGCCTACTGCCATAGACAGGCCCCCCATCATGGAGTCAACCTGGGTCATCTCGTCCATGGCTGTGGTCGCACGGAAATCCCCGGGCTCCCGCCCCTTGGACTTGGCTACGTATGCGATCATCCTGGTCATAAACTGGCTGAAATCAATATCCTCGCTGGCATACAGATGAAGATAGTAAAAATAATCGTTGGGCCAGGTTAAAATGGTATAGGGCAGGAAAGCGCTTCCTCTTTCCCTGGAGCCGCCGCCCATCATCAGGGCCTGGAACGCATTGATATCCTCCTTGTAGACACCTACCACCGTGTAGGTATCCGTATCGCCGTAGATGGTGGTGCGGAAGGTCTTTCCCACGGCATTTTCCTCTCCGAACAGCATTCTGGCGCTGTCCACATCCATCACCACGTTTTTCCTTCTGCCTAGGATATCTCCCTCATTCAGATACCGGCCGTACACAATATCCACTGGCTGTACATCGATATAATTGTAATCAATACCGGTGTAATCAAAATTCAGGGTTGTTCTCTTGTAGATGGCTTCCGCAGAAGCACTGGCGCCGCTGTCAATATACGTAATCTCGTCTCCGAAAATCTCCTTCACCCGCGCCAGATCATCCAGTGTAAAATAATCGCTCTGCCGCACATCATCCACCCAGTAACCGATGCTGATATAGGCCTGGGTGATTCCCACATTCTTGTACAAATCGGAAAACAGGCTGCGCATAGTGTCTCCGATGGACACGATGGAGATGACGGATCCGATTCCGATGATGATACCCAGCATGGTTAAGAACGACCGCATCTTGTTGGCCCGTATGGCAGAAAAAGCCATTGCCATATTCTCAAATAACATGTGGATTCTCCTTTCCCGGCCGGCTGTCCCGGCTCTGCTCTCCCAGGGCATCTGCCCCGGCAATCCCGGCATACATTTCCATATGATCAGACCTGGCAGCTTCGCCTTCCCTTGCGCTTATGGACTGTGCCGCCCACAGCTCCTCCGCCAGCTGTTCTGTCTGGTCTGTCCGGAGGCTTCGCTCCCCGTCCTCCTTCTTTCTGTATGTATCACTGATAATCACTCCGTCCTGAAAACGGACAATCCGGTCCGTAAAGGCGGCAATATTCTCCTCATGAGTAACCACCACCACCGTGGCCCCTTCCCTGTGGAGGTCTGAAAACAGCTGCATGATCTCCTCGGAGGCCGCTGTGTCTAAGTTTCCCGTAGGTTCATCTGCCAGGATAAGAGGCGGCTCGTTGGCCAGGGCCCTGGCAATGGCAACCCTCTGCCGCTGCCCTCCGGACAGCTCGTTGGGCATGTGGTCCGCCCTGCTTTCCAGCCCCACCCGTTTTAAAAGCTCCATGGCCCGCTCCCGCCTCTCCTTCTTCCCTTTCTTTGCATAGGTCATGGGAAGCTCCACATTTTTTAAGGCTGATGTACGGGAGATCAGGTTAAAGGATTGGAACACAAACCCGATCTTAAAGTTGCGGATCTCCGATAACTCGTTGGGATTCATGGAGGCCGTGTCGATTCCGTCAAGATAATAATGCCCCAGGGTAGGTCTGTCCAGACATCCCAGGATGTTCATGAGAGTGGATTTGCCGGATCCGGATTTTCCCATGATGGCCACAAATTCACCCCGTTTGATAGTCAAGTTAATCTTCTTAAGTCCAAGGACCTTAATCAGGCCGGTATCGTAGATCTTAACCAGATTCTCCAGCACAATCAGGTCCTCGCTGACATTTTCCGTCAGATAAGAAGGAATTTTTCGTTTCTTCCATGTTAATGATATTGTTTTCATTTTGCCAGTCTCCATTCTGCCGTCAGATTTCAATCTCAGGTAACCGTTTCCTGCATTGGCACTGCATTGAAGAAAACCGGCGGCTTATTCACCGGAATATCCGCAGTACAGTACCGATATCGCAGCCCTGACGGTTACATGGACGGGGACGGCATAACCACTACCTGCATTCCGTCTGTCAAAGCCATGGAAGGCGCCGATACAATCTGCGTCCCCTCTGCCAGGGCGCCCTCCTCCACCGGCGTTATCTCCATCTGGATATCGCTTTCCACGCCGATATTCACAGGCACCTTTTTCAGCACATTGTTCTCTATGGCAAACACATAGCTTCCTTCCCCGTCCTCCAGAACGGCTGTCATGGGAACCACCAGAACCTGCTGTGCCTCATTGAGCACAATCTTGGCCCTGGCCGTGATTCCGGCGATAAGCTTGGTGTCCCTGTCTTCGATCCGGATGGTAGTAGGAATCACACGCTCTGTGGATCCGCCGCTGCTCTTCATCTCACCGGTGGGAGAGATGGCCGTCACGGTTCCCTTTACCGTGTCTCCGCCTAAGATATCGGCGCTGATCTCCACCTCCTGCCCTACGGCTACCTTGCCGATGGAATACTCGCTGATCTCAATCTTCATCTCCAGCACATCCAGATTCTCGATGATAAACATAGGCTTGTCGTCATCAATCTTGTCTGCGAACCGGCCTACCTTTACGTTGACTCGGGTCACAGTACCTGCAATAGGGCTTACCACCTGACAGTCCTCCAGCTGCTCCTTTTTCTTCTCCAGCTCAAACTCCGCATTCTTTATCTGAAGGCTGTAGGATTCATTGGCCACCGGCCTGCCGTCTACCAGAGTAAAATTCTTGATGGCTCTCTGAGCGTCATTCATCTGATTCCTGGCTGTCTCCCACTCCACTCTGGACACGCTTCCTGCCTGGTACAGCACATTGGTGCGGTCGTACTCGCCCCTGGCCGCCTCATAGTCCTGAAGGGCCTTGGCATATCCGTTTTCCGCCTGAATCTGCTGCTCATTATATGTAGTAACCGCCAGATCATAGGCGTTCTGGGCAATATCCACTTCCTTCTGAATATCGCTGGTATCAATCAGTGCCAGCAGCTGCCCCTTCTCCACCCGGTCTCCTTCCTTTATGAGAATCTCCGTCACCTCGGCGTGAAGGCTGGACACCACATCCACGCTGTCCGTACCTGATATGGGACCGCTGACCGTCAAATCCTCCGTGACGCTTCCCAGGGTCAGAGGCATGGCGGAAACCGGCATAGCGCCGCCCTCCTTCTTTCCCCCGAACACATTGACTGCCGCCACGGCGGCCAGAGCCACAGCTCCCACGGTGAGAATCTTCCGCTTCCGGCTCCAGGCCTTCCAGTTAAAAAATTTCTTTCTTCCGGCCTTTCCCTCTTTTCCGAAGCGCGCTGCCTTTTCCGCCTTTTTCTTCTTCTTTTTCTTCTTTCCGGAAGTATCCTCCTTCATGAGAGCCTCCAGTTCCGCATCCAGCTGGGCGTCCTCTGCAATCCATGCCACCGCAGCCTCCGCCTCCTTCTGAGTTAAGTCTTCCTCCTCCATCGTTTCCCTGGCTTCCTTCTGTCCTTCCGAAAACCCGTCTCCCTGAGCCTCATCTATTCCGTCCTGACCCCTCATCCCGGCAGTTCCTTCTATGTTCTCCCTCTCCATCGCTTCCCTCTTTTCCTCCTGTGTCATCTCTTAAGTCTCCTTTCTAAACCAGTTCAGCTATTTTTATAACGATTGATCCTATAAAAAGTCTTCATATATTTTTATTATATTTTTACTGTATTAACATTATTAATACAGTTTAATACACTTATGAAGTTTTTTCAATAGTTTTTTCGTAAAATTTTGCCGTTTCCTTTCCGGCAAAAGAGTAATCGGCGAGATTATGAAGCCGGGAGCAGACCGCATCTGCACTCCGCCTGCCGGGTCTGCCCAAACTACCGACAGGCTTTGGGGCGGCATATTTGTGCCAGCCATAGACAATTCCCTGAACAGCGCTGTTAAGAGTACCAACCTTTCTTCATTCTCCTGAAAGTTCCTTCGCTCAAAATTTTTCTTTCAGTTCGTACTTACTTCGGCGGCAAAAATTTTACTGCACCATGCTGTATATTCATCATAAGAAATCTCCGTTCCATTTAATGTATATTTCAATCCGGCCTCTGCATTATTGATGTCAAATTCTTCGCCAAAATTCATTTCTGCCACTAAGTTATCGGCTCCTTCAAATCGTTCCATATGGTAACATTCAAATCCTGCACTCGACCTGTTGCTATACATAATCCATACATCTCCATTATACCAGGTATAAGAAAGAATGAGAGCAGTGCCATCGCCTCCGGCAAACTTATATACCTTGTTATCACGCGCATCAAGGTATATTCCGCCATAAGGACCGCAAATAATGAGTTCATTTTCTCCATCATTGTCAAGATCAAATCGCTCTCCAACAGAATATGAGTCCCATTCTCCAGAGTCCATATTTAAATCAGTAATATAAAATGCCGATGTGGAATCTGCGGAGTCAGCTGCGCTTATTGAGCCATTGATAAATAAATCCAGCAGTTCTTCTGCTGTCCTTTCCGGCTCTGTACTCCCGACTGCCTGCTCATTCATTACATAAACGCCATCTGCCATCGTTTCCGTTTCCTGCGAAGTCTCAGCAGCTTCCTGCGGGGGCTTGGCCGTTTCCTGCGGGGCCTTAGAAGCCTCTTGCTGGGCCTTGGCCGTTTCCTGAGGGGCCTTAGCAGCTTCTTGCTGGGCCTTGGCTGTTTCCTGCTGGGCCTTGACAGCCTCTTGTGGGGCCTTGGCTGTTTCTTGTTCTGTCTGCACCTTCTGTGTATCTCCCTCAGAAGCTTCTGGTTTATTGCCACAAGCAGTTAATGACATTATAGTTAAAATACCTATTAAACCAACAAGGTTCTTCTTCAAAGCTGCAGAGTGCCTGTTTTGTTTTTTGTTGCTGTTCATCCATTTTCCTCCTGTGAATTTTAACGCTTTATTTATATCACAGCTGTAAAAACAAGAATATATTTCCTGTATAAATGGCACAAATTCCGCATAAACGACACAAATAATCGACACAAATCAATTGTCAAACTGCATTCTCCATTTAAAAAACTCCTTTTTAAACTCCTTACTACGAGTCCTCCCAATCACTACATCCAATCCATTACAAAATGTAATCTTGCGGCTGTTTACCTTTTCGATGTATTTCAAATTGACAATATATGACCGCTGTATCTGAAAAAAGCCAAACCGGGACAGACTTTGTGCCGTTTCAGATATCCTTCCCTCACAAAAATGCTCACTGCCATCCAACATAAGATATTTTAATTTTCTTCCATATGTTTCAACAAGCAAAAGCTCGTTCAGGTTTATTTTGGTACAAATCCCATTCAAATCATTACAAGAAATAATCCGCTCCTGAATCCTGGTTTTCAGGAAGGAATCAAGTGCTTCGCCGATTTCTTCCAAATGCTTTTTATCTATATACCGGAAAGCATTCACTTTATATCCTAATCTTGCCTGCTCCGTATGAGAAGTCAAAAAACAAATTTTGCTTTTATTCCCATAATCCATCATTTGTTCCGCTATTTGAAAACCATCTTCACCCTCTGCAAGCTCAATATCCAAAAACAACAGATCAGTATCCGGATTTTTCATAAATTCTTTTCCGCTGCCATAGGAATTGATTTGAAATGAAATATTTTTATCGCTGCAATATTTCTCGATTATCGTCCGTATCTTATCTCTCCATACCGCTTCATCTTCTATAATAGTTATTTTCATATCCGTATCTCCGCACGTTAGTGTACATTCCAGTCAATCGTTTGAAACGCCCTTCTTTCAGTCTCCTGATTTTGGGATAGCAATACTGATTTTAAATAATGCTTCGCCATTTTCCTCTATAAATTCCATATAATATTCGCCATGGTACTTTGCAACTGCCGCAATCATATTTTTCAGACCAAAACCATGATTTTCCTTATCTTTTTTAGATGTTGAAAATAAGTCTGTTTTTGTATTGATTCTTTTGACAACACTGTTACTGACAACAATAAAGATTTCCTTCTTATGTTCTATAAGTTCAACCCGTATTCTGGGAACATCTGTTTTTATCGCTGCTTCAACAGCATTTTGCAGTATATTTCCCATCAATGTGGTAATATCAAACATCTCAAGAGGCATCTTTTCGGTCAGCCTTCCCAAAACAACAAACTCTATATGTTCCTCTGCCGCCAAATACAAATAATAATTAACAATTACATCAAGGAAGCTATCTCCTGTATGAATCTTTAAATCAAACTCATCCTGCATATTCCAGATAGTATCTATGTATTCTTTGGCTTCTTCTGTCTTTTTCTCGTTCATTAACTCTCTAAGAACACCAATATGATTTACCAAATCATGTTTAAAACGCCGTACAGCTGCCGACTGCTGCAACTGATAATCATATTGCTGTTTTTGCATATACATAAAAGATTGAAGTTCCCTGTTCTGCCTGTTTGACAGTATATTTTTAACAGCAAGACTAAGGGTAAGTAAAACGGAATAGACTGCTCCCATGATACTGATAAAAAATACCGCATATGCATCCAGGCTATACCTTGCGTGATTCTCATCAAAAAAAACAAAAACCAAATTGTAAAACATTTGAAAAACACTGCCTTGTATGAAAAGTGCAAACTTATATCTGAATTCTATATCGCACAGATAAACTTCATGTTTTTTAAGAATCCGCAGGTATGCCAAAAGATATATCAGGAACGAAATCAGATAGGCAGGTTCCATCCACCAGGCAATCTCTGTGCTGCCAATTCCCCCGCCTATCATCACGACCTGTATCAACATGACACTAAATGTATCCACAATTCCAGTAAAATACATGAGGGCGGCGCTTACTATAATCAAATGTCCTAAACGCTCCTCAAAGAACAAACAGATGGAAAGAATGCTCCATATGATATAAACAATCGGTGAATTAACCTCAAAATATGCATTGAAAACACCGGCCAAAAGCACAGTCATCGCAGATATCCCAATAAAAAATCTGTTTTTTCTCGGGCTTATCTTAAATCCAAAGTAGATTATAAACAGATATATGAAATAGTTTAATATGTTGTCTACAATATAAATCATATGTTTCCACTCTTTCTCCTGCTATCAGGACCACGGATCCGTCCCAAAGGCGGCTGTCCCCACAAAACTTCCCCTGCTTTAAGCATATCATGCGTCCTGCAAGCACTTTCTTTGAAATATCCCTGCTATACATATGGCTATATCCATTTCCTGCTTGCAAAAAAGCCACTGCACAACCGATGTATCACCAACTATTGTACATTAGAAACTATTTCTTTTCAAATATCTATTGAATATTAAGACATTAACTATTGAACCTGGTCAAAAATTAACAAACGAACAGCTTAAGGAAATTGCAGCCTGCAATGATGAAGGCCTTCAAAAGTGCAGCTATCCAGCGTAACCGTAGAAAAAAGAATAATTCAAAGAAGCTGCGTCCCTAGACGCAGCGCTTTTACATTGCGTTTATTTTGTTGTATATTCAAATAATGCCTTATCTCTAACCGTCTTTGACTCTTTTAATGAATTATGGTGCTGTATTTTGTCATCTGCATTAAAAATAAAATCGCTGCTAGTACATGCTCTAGCAGACCGCCCCTCACTTTTTCTCCAGCACCCTCCTCTTATAACTGCTTGGCGTCTCCCCATAAATCCTGGAGAACGCCTCCGTAAATGCCCTTGCATCCCGAAATCCCGTTTCCATAGCAATCTCATACGCTTTCATATCCGTCGAAAGCAGAAGTGATACCGCATGAGAGACCCGTACCTTATTCACATAATCCTTAAAATTCTCCCCTGCCTGTTTCTTAAAAAAGCTGCTGAAATAATAGGGATTCATATGCACAATCCCAGCCATAACTTCCAGGGACAGATTCTCCTGATAATGCTCCTCAATATACGCCTTGGCGTATACAATATCCTTCTTCTCGCTGCTCTCCATCATCCCTTTCAGATGTCCCAGATATCCCTCCAGATATTCCCGGAAAAGTTCCTTCATCTGTCCGAAATCCCTGCAGGCCCTTCCCTGCTCCAGCAGCCGTCCCACATCCGGGTCCCTTCCCTGCAGATTCATGCTGCGCATTCTCTCCTCCAGAAGACGGATTGCCGAGCAGAAATAATAACAGGCATCCTCCCTCCTTCCGTCAGAAACCATACACAGCATCCTTGCAAACCACTCAAAAGCCTTGAAAAAGCCTTCCTGGTCCTGTGCAAAAATACCGTCCAGCATCTTCTCCCGTGCCTGCGAAATCTCCTTGGTCCCTGTCTGTCTGGAAAACACCCTCTCCCCTGCACACAAAATCGGAATATTTATCTGGTCCATAAAAAACAGATACCGTTTCATGTCCAGACAATGCTCATACTCCCCCGGAATCCTGCTCATGGAATCCACCAGACCGCCTATGATGAAAGCCGTCCTCTTCTCCACAATCTCACTGGTCCGCTCCTGAAGCTCAAACAGCTCCTCCTTAGCCCTGGCCCTGTCGATTCCCTTCATCACCATAACCACATCCTGGTTCTTCGAAAACAAAATCCCCAGATTCTTCTCCCCCAGCCACTCCTCCAGAAAACTGCGGAAAGAAAAATAAATCAGCTTCCTCACCTGTTCACTCTCCGACCCGTCAAACAGAATCTCCGCCAAAACCGGCAGATACGTGGTCTCCTCCAATCCTCCCCCCGAATCTCCTCCGGACTCTGCCCCTTCCTCTGCCCCATCAGCCAGTCCCCTTTCCGCCCCCCAGACCACCGAAGCCTCCCCGCCGCTTAAAAGCTCCGCTGCCTTCCCGATAGCATGAATCAGCTCTTCCAATATCACCGGCTTCAAAAGATACTCCACTGCTCCATAAGTAAGCGCATTTCTGGCATACTCAAAATCCTGAAATCCGCTGACAAAAATCACCTTCGTCCCCAGCTCCAGCCTTCGGATATTCTTCAGTATCTCAATCCCGTCCACCCCAGGCATATTAATATCCAAAAGAGCAATATCCGGCTTCAGTCCCAGGATTCCCTCCATCGCACTTCTCCCGTCCTCATACTCCCCCACAACCGAAATCCCCATTCTCTCCCAATCCACCAGCTTCTTAATCCCCCGAAGAATCACCGGCTCATCATCCGCCAGAATCAACTTTATCATATCTTCCCCCTTATAATCAGCCAGAATTTCTTTCTCCAATAAATACACCAACTACAGTCAATTTCATACTAATACTGCCTTGCATTAATTTCCGAGTAAATAGTCCTGATATTCGTGTCATCTGTGTGCCTGCGTTTAGCTTCTCATACATGCGGCGCTGTACCAGTTCCGGCGCACCTTACCCATTTTCCTTATAAGGCATCAACACCTGAATCATAGTCCCCACCCCCGCCGTACTAGTAACCCGAATCCCATACTCCTCCCCATACAGATACCTAATCCTGTCATGGACATTCTTAAGCCCGATGCTCTGCCAGTTATACTCATTCTTAACCCCCGGCTCCTCGCCTCCCAAAAACTCCTCCAGATTCTTCACTTCCGCCTCATTCATCCCCACTCCGTTGTCAATCACCGACACCTCCAGCCGCTCATCCTTCACCGCAGCCTCAATCATAATACTCCCCCTGCTGCTTTTGGGCTTAATCCCATGAACATACGCATTCTCCACCAAAGGCTGCAGAATCAGCTTCGGCACCATAATCTCATAGCTTCCCGGCGTCTGCACATCCAAAAGAACCTTCCCTGAAATCCTGCAGTTCAACAGATACACATACTTGCGGACAATGTCCACCTCTTTCTCCAAAGGCACCATATCCTCCACCGGCCCAATGAGATAATGCATCTGCTCCGACAAAGCCTCTATCATCTTAGACACCTGCCCGTCCTGATTATCCACAGCCGTCATCCGGATAATCTCCAGCGTGTTATACAAAAAATGAGGATAAATCTGGGACTTAAGCGCTGTAAGCTCTGCCTCATTCTTCTTAATCTGAGCCACATAGGACTGGTTGATATAATTCTTCAGTTCCTGCGACATCCGGTTAAACCGCTCCGACAGAATCCCGATTTCATCATAGGTCTCCACCGGCAGCTGAATATCAAAATTACCACTTTCTACCTGGCTCATCTGCTCCATCATACTGTGAATAGGTCTGGTCAGCTTCCCTGAAAAATAGATGGACGCCAGCAAAAGCCCTCCTGCACAGACAGCCAGAAACCCATACATGGTATACCGCATGGACCGAATTCTCTCGAAAGCCTCCTTTGTATCAATGGCAAGAATCACCTTCAGCCCGTAATCATTTTCCTGGGTAGCAATCACCATGGTTTCCCCCGAAGCCACAGGCATAAGTCCCTCCCTCTCAAGATTCCTTCCGATTGCCTCCGCCCTGGTAGAATAAAAACAATCACCCTCCTCATCCACCAGCCAGATATTCTGAGCCTCATCCATATGCATTTTCTTAATAATCAGCCGCAGCTTCTCAATATCAATATCCAGAAACAGGGTCCCTATATACTTCTCCCGTCCAATCTCCCCTCTTAAATCATAATAATTCCTGGCAACCGTAAAGACATCATCCCTCACCCCGCTGTAATAGTCTGTCTCATGAGTAGGAATCAGCAGAAGATTTTTTGAAGAAGTATCCCACGCTTCATAATTCACGCTGTCATAAAAAGCTTCCTCATCATTAAAATATGTCTTCCTCCGGCTGAAATGAAAAGAACGCCTCCCCGTCCCGGGAGTATCCGCCACAAAATGAACCGCATAAATATATCCATCCATATTCTCTATATTCTGGAGAAAAATACGCATCTCACTTTCCCTCTGACCGTCCCTCTCGTCATACTCGAAAATTTCCCCGGTCAAAATCTGGCGCAGCGTGTCATATCCGGAAGAATAGGCACCCTCCCCCGTCTGGCTTCCCGCCTCATAATAGTAAGCAGATTTTGAGGCGTCATTGTACACAGACAGCATATTTTCCACACTGGAAGAAATGTGAATGGCCGCCTGCTGATAGTTGTCAGACAGCGCGCTTTCATACTCCTCCAGCAGAATATTCATCATAAATGTAGACAAGATTAACATGGGAAAAAGCCCCAGCAAAATCATTGCCAGAGCAAATTTGTGATAAAGATTCAAATTTATCCTTGATTTCCCATTTCTCATAACAGCCTCCCAACCATGGCTTTTCATTTTTATCCCTTGGCTGCCCCTGCTGTAATTCCCTTGACGAAATATTTCTGGAACATACAGAAGATTGCCAGAGCCGGTATGATAGAAATAATGGTTCCCGCAAACACGATATCCCAGCGTGCCGTATACTGTCCCACAAAAGATGCAATCTCCACGGTAATGGTCTTGGCCTTGCCGCTGGGAAGAGCCAGATAAGGCATCAGGTAATCATTCCAGATTCCCAGTCCGTTTAAGATAATCATAGAACCGGTACACGGTCCCAAGAGAGGAAACGTCACCCTCCAGAAGGTCTGAAACGGCGAACACCCGTCAATCTGGGCCGCCTCCTCAATCTCCAGCGGAATTCCCTTTAAAAAGCTGGAGTACAACAAGGTTCCGAAGGCAATGGAACCTGCAATATAGCATACAATCGGACCTGCCATGGTGCCGAAAATGTGAAACATTTTCATCTGCTTAAACAGCGGAAACATGTACAGATGGAAAGGAATCATCATGCCTGCCAGGAAAAACATATAGATAAACCCAGTCATTTTCCCTTTCCTCCGCTCGATTCCATAAGCGGCCATAGGCACAATACATACAATTAATACCTCCGATACCACAGTTAAAAACACGCTGTGAACAATAGCCGTAGCAAAATCAGACTGGGCAAACAAATCCTTAAAGTTCTGGGTATAAAACGAGGACGGGAATGCCACCGGGCTTTTCAGGATATCCCCATTGCTCTTAAACGCAGACATCAGTGCAAACAATACCGGATAGATAAATATTATCGCAAGTATGATGGTGATTGCAAGCAAAACAAAATCAAACGGCTTTGGTTTTTTCACTGCTTTCATTATAACTGCACCTCCCTGCTTCTCAAGAACTTCTGCTGAATGGTATTTAGGACAATGATAAGGAACAAAAGCACAATTCCCACTGCCGTTCCAAAGCCTTGTCGTCCCTCATTGAATCCCACTTTATAGAGCAGATACACCAGAGTCTCCGAAGTAAAGCCGGGACCTCCGTCAGTCATAACGGAAATCTGGTCGAATACCTTAAGTCCGTTAATCAAAGATAAGGTAAAATTAATGGTGAAAGCACCGGAAATCATAGGAACCGTAATATTTTTAAACTTCTGAAAAGGAGAAGCCCCGTCGATATCCGCCGCCTCCAGAATATCCGTGGAAACGCTTTGGAGCGATGCCAGGTAAATAATCATGTAATACCCTGCCCCCTTCCAGACCAGCACCACGCCTACCATAATCAGAGTCAGGGACGTATTGCCCAGCCAGTCCTGTTTGAAATTTCCCATTCCCATGGAAGTCAGCATAGAATTGATGGCCCCGAAATTGTAGTTATACATGATTTTCCAGATAAAACCGGAGACGATGCCGGAAATCAGAACCGGAATGTAAAAGGCACTTCGGAAAAGATTTTTTGCCCATCTCACGCTGTCCACAATCAACGCCAGAATCAGGGCAAATGCATTTTCAAAGATGGAGATAAACACGGTAAGTATCACCGTATTTTTCAGCGCATTGCCGAAGCGGGCGCTGGTAAAAATCTCCTTGTAATTTGCCAGCCCGATAAACCGCAGCTTAGGACTTATACCATCCCACGAGGTAAAGCTGTAGTACACACTGCTGACAGTAGGCCAGATAATAAACAACGTATAAAAAATAAAAGCCGGGGCGATAAAGGCGATGGCCACCTTATCAACCTTAAACCTGCTCTTGCCTGCTTTTGCCTGTTCCATAGAAACCTCCTGACTATTTTCCCCTGAACCAATGTCTCGTATCTGCTTTAAAGAGCTCCTTCCCGTTTTCATCGAGAAGGAGCTTTGTATCAACACCATATTCCTATTCAATGCCCACACCGGTAACCGGATTAAAACTTTCCATAGCCGTCTTCCAGGTCTTGTTCATCTCCTCACATGCAGAATCGATTTCTCTCGTTCCCTGAAGTACCTCTACCAGAGTCTTGTAAGTAAAGTTTCTGAAATCCGGAGGAAGCTCATTCTCCCCTACCCGTCCGTTCCACATAGGAGCAAGGTCATCCGCCGCAACCGTAGCGTCGATTACCTCCTGGAATATCGGAAGAACATCCAGTTCCGGCTGGTCCACCGTTGCAGGAATTGCACTTAATCTCTCACAATAAATCTTATAATTTTCCGGTGCATAGAAGAACTTGATAAACGCCTCTCCTGCCGCCTTCTTGTCAGGGTCCTTGGCAGATTCCGCAGAGATTGCCAGTCCGCCTACTCCTGCGCCGCCTACCAGTCTGGTCTTGCCATCAGGGCTTGGAACCGCAAACCATCCCATCTCAAAATTCGGATCTGCCTGTGCAATCTGGGAGAACATATGAGTACCAGAATACATCATAGCTGCCATATCACTTACCAAAAATGTAGTAATCTGCGCATCCGGAGTAGAAGTCCATCCATCCTGTGCAAACCGCATGATGGTCTTCATCTCCTCAAATGTCGCCTTGATGACAGGGTCCGAAAAATCCTTAGTCCCCTCATAGCAGTGTTTGATAAAATCAGCATCCTGACTTAACACCTGATCATTGTACGCCTTGTGGAACCAGAATCCCATATGCCAGATATCCTGACCGCCTACAACCAGCGGAGCCATGTCACCCTTATCCTTAATAGCCTGGCACAGGGTGATAAACTCATCATAGGTTGTGGGCTCTGTAAATCCGTTCTCGTCAAAATACTTCTTATTATAAATGATTCCGTTGGTATTCTCGCCTCCAAGAGGAACCGCATACACCTCTTTGTCAAATTTCATGGTATTCAAAAACATGGACTGAATCTCCTCAGACAGAGGCTCCAGCTTTCCTGCCCTCACGTACATGGCCGTATCTCTCATCTCCATGATATCCGGAAACTCGCCCACACTGTCCTTAGTCTTTAAAAACTCGCTGTAAGCGCCGCCGTTTCCTGGCTCGATGGTCACCGTAATATCCGGATACGCCTCATTAAAGCGGTTCACAATCTCATTCATAGACGCCTTGGCACCCTCGTCGCCGTCTGCAAAAATAAAGGTAAGCTCCGTCGGCCCCGATACCACAGACTCTCCCTCCGCCTCTGCAGAAGTCTCCGCTGCTGTGGTCTCACTGCCGCCCGCCGCTGTAGTTGCTGCCGCCGTAGTCTCTGTCGGCGCTGCCGTCGTACCTGCATCCTGGCTTCCGCCGCCGCATCCTGCCAAAGTAGTAATCGTCATAGCTGACACCAGCAAACCTGCTGCTAATCTTCTCTTCATTTCATAATCCTCCATCCTGTTTCTTTATCCGGCCGGCCTTATTTGTTTCTGTGACTATACTATACCAGTAAATTTCCACAAAAAAATGCACTTTTTATAGTTCCAAGTGCATTTTTTTAATATGTTTCCCTTTAGGCCAGCCTTTCACCCCATCATGTTCTCCCAAGCTCACTGGCTCTTCTTCGGAGTCAACCCAAAGCAACCTCAAAATATCCCTACCAAATAGAAATCCCTTCTCCCACCAGCTTATACAGCGCCTCAATAAAGAAGTAGTCCGCATAGACCATGGTAATATGGTGATAATTGCTGTGATAAGCTGCCGAGCAGTTCTGCACAATGGCGTCGCAGTCCTCCCCCCAGTCCGCCCTGTTCCGGGCAATAGCCTTCAAAATCTTCACAGCAGCCCCAATATACATATTCTTTTCCAATTCCGGCACATGCTCCGCTATCTCCAGCAGACCGCAGGCAATCACACAGGCACCGCAGGAATCCTCCCAGGCCGGTTCCGCAGGCTGTCTGAAATCCACAGGAATGATGCCGCTCTCCGGCAGATTTGCCATGCAGTAATGGGCCACCCTCTTTGCGGCATCCAGATACTCCTTCTTTCCCGTATTTTTGTAGCTGTTGGCAAAGCCGTACACCGCCCATCCCTGGCCTCTCGTCCAGGAGGAGCCTTCCCCATACCCCTGGCCGCCGTAGCTTTTCACCATGCTTCCGGTCTCCGGGTTAAACTCCACAATATGGCACACCGAACCGTCCGGACGGATAAAATTCTCAAGAACCGTATCGGCATGCATCCGGGCTATCTGCCCGAATCTTGGATCCCCGCTCTCCTCTGAAGCCCAGTAAAGCAGGGAAATATTCATCATGCAGTCAACAATCGCCCATCCCGTATTGTCATCCTCCCCGGTCCGGTTCCATGCGCGGATAAATCCGCCTACCGGGTTAAATCTCCCTGCCAGCAGATTGGCAGCATGCATACCCAGCCGCTTTCCGTCCTCATTTCCCGTCAGCTTATAGTCCGCCACTGCCGTAGGCAGATACATAAATCCCACATCATGGTGGAGACCGTAAAAATCATCAAAACATTTTTCCAGTTTTTTCTCGGAAACCCTTGCAATCTCCGCATATCTCTCATCTTTGGTATCCTGGTACATAAGCCACATAATGCCGCCCCAGAAGCCGTTGGTCCACCAGTTCAGCCCGTTGTCCACAGTCCACTGGCTGCTTCCATCCGACCTGTCGTCATAGTTTCCCTGTGCATCGGTGGTATACGGAATCCTGTCCCTGTTCTTCTCGCTCACCCACTCCATCTTCTCTCGCACCTTTTCCAGAGTCTCCTGTGCCCATGCCTGATAATTTTCCATTGCAAATCCTCCTTTATGCACTTCGCTCCCATCTGCCTTCTGTTTTACAGTCGTTACTGTTCACGTGCATTCACAGCAAGTGCGCAGACCTACCTGAACAGTAACCTACAGTCAGTTTTTGGGCTTTTCTTTAATAATAACCATTTGACTTTTCAAACGCAATAGCCTACAATGCTATTAACTGACATATACTGCTTTTTATTTCAATTAGTTTTACCCTAAAGGAGCCTCTTCCTATGATCACGATAAACAGCTGCGGCCACAATTCCCACCACCGCAAGCCATGTAACATCGAACACAAAGCCGGTGTTGAGGACCATCTTATTCTGCTAATCAAAAAAGAAGCATGGTGTTTCTTAAACGGCAGAAAATACCTGCTGCACCCCAATGCCCTCCTTTTGTTTCCTCCCAAAACCTACATCCACTATGGCTGTGACACCATCGGATACAGCGATGACTGGATTCACTTTACCATGGAAGAGGAAGACTTATGTTTTTTCTCCTCCCTTCACATTCCATCCTGCCAGATTATATACCCCTATGATTTCCATCAACTGTCAGAATACGTCCGGCTTCTGTCCGATAACTTCCACAGTGCCTCCGCCTATAAAAGGCAGATAACCGACTCCTTTATGCGCATTTTCCTGTACTCCTTAAAGGAATCTCTGGAAAATCCCCCGGGAAATTCCGTAACCCGGAAATACTACCAAAGCTTCTCCGGCCTTCGCACACAGATTTACAACAATCCGGCCAATCCCTGGACGATTCATGGGCTGGCTGCTTCCCTGTGCTTAAGTCCTTCCTATTTTCAGCACTTATATAAAGATTTTTTCCATTGCTCCTGTCAGCAGGATATCATCACTGCCAGACTTAAGCTTGCAAAATATTATCTGGCTACCAGCACTATGGGGATTGGAGAAATCGCAGATTTCTGCGGTTATGAAAATGAACTGCATTTCATGCGGCAGTTTAAGAAATTTGTGGGAGTAACACCTACAAATTATCGGCGTAATGCAAAATAAAATAGGCTGTTGCACCGATTCTTAAAAATCATCTGTGTAACAGCCTCTGATTTTTATTACTTGATTATTATTACTTTGCTTTATTTTCTTTCTTCGCTGCCTTTTTCTCCCGCTTCTTCTCCTTCACCAGCTGTCCGATAAGCTTCACCCGGTAGTTAATCCCTTTTCCCTCCGGCTCAAAAGGCTGGAACATAACATGAAGGGTCATCTCGTCATATTCTTCGTTCCCATACTCTACATTTATCTTCTTGTTAGCCGCCGCCAGTACCGACAAAAACTGAGAGCCATGCTCTTTATATTCTTCCTCCGCCCGCCGGGCTTCTTCACTGGTATCTAAAACCTGCTTTCTCCACTCCTCGAACCCGGTTTCACTTAAGTGTTCTTTATCCTGAAGCATCTTAAACAATGCCAGAGCCACCGTATAACAGCTGTTCTTCCTCAATGCCGACGACACCAAAACACTTAAAGCCGTAGACATCTCCCTGTTAAGCAGAACCTTAAAATTCTCCGCCGATCTGCTGATACACTCCGGTATGGAATAAGAACGCCAGGCATCCATCTCCCCGTTCAGCGCATCTCTAAGTTCTTCCAGATCAGAAAATATATTCACGGTACCTCTGGAAATAGATTCCGTAGCGTACCTGGAAAAATCACTTTCCGTCTTTGGTATATAATAATAAGTTCTGAGAGGGTTATAGCGGCAGGCCCTGAATGCTTTCATCAGAGACAATGCTTTCATGTCCTCATCCAGCACATAAAGCTCGATATCCTTTCCTTCTGAAATCCCAAAATCTTCAACCCCTAAATCAAAATCCTCTCTGTCCGTATAAATGTTTATCATAATATTCTCCTTCCTAAGCTTCATCAAACCGCTTTGATATGGCTGTCAACTGTTCCCTTGTCAAAATCAGATTTACTCCCCCCGGATTTAAAACATATCCCTTGGCCTGCTCTACCAAAGAAAGCAGAAGCTTCTCAAACGGCGCCACTGCCATTTTAAGCTTTACCTCCGGATTTCTATGAAACTTCTGAAACTCCCATACATCACTGAAAATCGGTTGGAAAATATCTCCTGTCGGCGTCTTTATATATGGAATCTTCATTTCTCCATTATCCCCTGACGCATTAACCGGAAGAATAAATCGTGACCGGATCAGATTCACTGTCATCTCTTCTTCCAACTCCTGAAGTTTCTTCATCCGCTCCATATCATCCTTCTTCTGTCCTGGTCTGCGCAGTTCCTGAATAAAATAGATGATGGTCAGCTGCAGGGAAGAATTATCTAAGGGGAGCTTGCTGTCCTCACTTTTTTTGGGATCCATCTTTATCACCTGACTTAAAGGAATCCGACTGACGCTCACCTTATCGTAAAACACCAGCATATTGACTCCCAACAGACGGATGTTTGTAAAAAATACGGGCATCTGCTTCCCCTCTAACCTTATAACCTTTAAAGGTATCTGCTTTTTCTCATAATCCTTTACCGCGTCCTTCGCTGCATCCTCATCCGCAAACAGATACACCTGATCGTCAAAGTCCTCCTGGTCACATTCGATAAAAGGAAGCCTGGTACTTTCTGCAAACAACGCATAAACCTGCTCCAGTTTCTGTATCCTCTTTATCATCAACGTATAATCTACAGACATATTCTTTCCTCTTTCCCATCTTTATTACGGATTTTACTTCGGTACAGACTTTTTCATAATATACTATACCACTTTCATGAAATTTCGTAAACCCATTTTATTTCAATATAAGAGTTCTGGTAAATTGTTCTTGAATTTGTGTCAAAAAAATACTATCATATTCTTATGAAAAGTTATCAAAAGAAAAGAGGACTTCATTATGCCATTAGTAACAAGCAAGGAATTATTATTAAAGGCCCAGAAGGGCGGCTATGCAATCGGAGCTTTTAATGTAGAAAACATGGAGATGGTTCAGGCCGTGGTAGAAGCAGCCCAGGAACTTCAGTCACCGGTTATCCTTCAGACTACCCCGGCTACTGCCAGCTATGCGGATTTCGACTATTTTTATGCCAATGTAAAGACCGCAGCCAAAAAAGCTTCCGTTCCGGTCGTTCTCCACTTAGACCATGGCAGCAGCTTTGACGTTGCCATGAAAGCCTTTCGGGCAGGCTATACGTCTGTGATGATCGACGGCTCCCACGGAAGCTTTGAAGATAACATTGCTGTCAGCAAGGCTGTGGTAAATGCATGTCATCCGGCAGGAATCCCTGTGGAGGCGGAACTTGGAAAAGTAGGAGGTAAGGAAGACGATGTAGTTGCTGCAGACAATAATCCATACACGGATCCAGAAGAGGCCAGAACATTTGCCGAACAATCCGGCGTGGACTCCCTGGCCGTGGCTATCGGAACTGCTCATGGTGTATACAAAGGGACTCCAAAGCTGGATGTAGAGCGCTTAAGCGAAATCCGCAGTGTGGTATCCATTCCTCTTGTGCTTCATGGGACTTCCGGCGTTCCGGACGATACAGTGAAAGAATGCATCCGCCGCGGTATCTGCAAGGTAAATTATGCTACGGATCTTCGAATGGCTTTTACCAGAGGAATTACCCAGGTGTTTAAAGAAAAGCCTGATACCTTTGACCCTAAGATTTACGGAGGCAAAGGAAGAGAAGAAGTAAAAAAATGTGTCATAAGCCGGATTATGGTATGCGGAAGTAACGGGAAGGCTTAAGAAACCGTAAGGGGCTGTTGTGAAATAACGGATTCATACAATATATGGCGCAAATCTCTATAATCTGCATCCAAATATTGCTGAATCACGAAATTTTACAACAGCCCCTTATCTTTTTTGAAAAAACAATGAAGCTTTCATGCTACAATGCCGAGACAGGAAAATACCATGTATCCCGGTTATATGGTACCAATTCATCACTCATACATATAATAAGTCTTACTTTATCTTACTCACAGCATATTGGAATATCAATGGATATTTGTCTTTTTAGGATAACCTTTTCTCTATCAATGCCTTAATCTTACTGGAACTTGTTCCTTCCGTATAAGGGAAAAATACCATCTCCGCTCCGTGTCTCTCCAAAAATTCTTTCTCCATAAGCCAGTCCGGATCATCTATATAATCACTACCCGAAAACTGACAGTCAAAATGATGGAGACGGTAGGCATCTCTTGTTCCCCCAAAATTTACAGGGATCTCCACCACTTCATCCACGTATCGGCATGAGCGGACCATCTCGATTCTCTCCTCAAAAGGAATGAATGTCTCCGTCTTCTTAAACTTTCTCACTCCCTCATCAGTCACAACTCCGACGATTAAATACTCACACTGCTCCTTGGCTCTCTTGAACATATTGAGATGTCCCACATGAAACAGGTCAAATACTCCGGCAATATACCCTGTATGGTATTTCTTTTTTTCTTTCTTCTCTTCTCCCTTATCCTGGCTTTGAACAACAGGCCTGCGTTTCCTGGGGTAGTCCCTGCCGGAATCATAGATGCTGTATTCCCTGACTCCCATTAGATCTAACTGCTTCATCACAGACAGATAATTTTTAATGCAGATCAGTACTTTATATTCCCCACTCTGCATCTGCTTTATGATATCCGGCGGCTGAATCGGAATTCCTTCTATTTCCTGCCCCCATTTCTCTTTGTTGTTATCCACAACCGCATATACAGGATAATCCTGCCCATACAGCCCTAAAAATCTCCTGGTAAAATTGCCTGAGCCAAACAGTATCAGCTTTCTGGTATCTGCATTATGGAAAATGTCAACAAACAATTTCTGGTACTCATCCGCCGAAAAGTTCATTCTCTGACGGTTGGCATTGACAATCCCGCTGTCACGCCGGCACTTTTCGTGGTAAGATCGCAGTTCTTTTTCTTTTCTCAGTTCTGCCAGAAAATCCCACTCCATCTTCTGCCATGTTCCAAGTTTCTCCATGAGACCGTATCTCTCCAGCAGCTGATTCACAGGAAGCAATTTCCCAACTTCTATATCTCCTGCATAAAACGTGGCTATCATACGCCAAATTATTTCGTTGGCCGGATAATCTTCCTCACAGAATTCCTGGTCATAAAACAGAAACGTGCCGTCTACATGAAAACTGTTGAGAGGAACCATATCCAGGTATCCCTTTTTTAATATTGCTCCTTCTCCGTCTCCCTGATCCGGTTTCACGATTTCCGATGACTGAAGAATCAAATCCCGGAAATGATCCATTTCCTTAAAAAATTGCTCCCTGTCAGTATGCAGAAGTCTTTTCAAATAAAGCTGCCCGGATTCCTCTTTGATATAGGGCATTACATAAATATCTTTTCCATAAGGATCTTTCTCTATTTTGGCATCAATCACCTGTATGCCACGCTTTGCCAATTCCTGTCCATGTTCTAATAAGTTATGAAGACGTTCTCTTCCTTCTTCATAAGGCGCCCTCTTTTCCACAATGCCGGAGCGGCGGATCATCGTGAGAAGGGCGTCCTTTCTTCCGCGCTCCATAGAACTGGTCACATGGCTGACATCGCATAGTTTTCCGCTTAGAGAACATTCCACCAGATATGCGTTGGCCATCTGATGGAACATACCATTTTTTATCAGACCATCATAAAGACTTTCTTCCTCTAAAAAAACGGAATTCGGATAATGATAGGTAGGGAATAAACGGTTCGACAGATCCTCATTAGGCAGGTAATCTTCCCTGTATATCAGCCTTGGATTGTCCAAATCGGAGAGTACGGAGAAGAACCGAATCTTTTCCCATCCCGCTTTTATAAGCATTTCTCTCATCTCTTCCCGGCTGTAGCAGCGCCCTGTGAATTTGTCTTCTTTTTTTGCATATGCCCTTCGGTAACCTTCAATCCCGTCAAAATTCCGTTCCGTGTACGGATCCCTGTCCCCGCAGAAATACTTAAGGCCATATCGGTTGTTCATGCCGAGAAGAAGAGTTCCGTCCGGTTTAAGAAGAGATTTCCATATTTTTAAAATCCCGACTGGATTTTCCAGTATCTCTAATATCCTGATGGCAATGATATGGTCAAATCCATCCTCATGTTTTTTTTGCCACTCTTCATTTTTTACCAATTCGGCAGAAGCATTTATTGCATCTAATGGAAGATTCTGCAGTAAATGAAAATATGCATCATCTTCTTTCCCTATGTACAAGATTCTACTGTTCAATCTAAAATCATACCAGTTGATCAACCCCTTCTGTATTTCACCAATCAAGTCTTCCATGCCCTCTGTATCCTTCATTTTTCATTTTGTCCCCTTTTGGATATTCTCTTCTAAAAAAGCTGGTTCGTCCTGCTCCTGTTTCTGCAGTACTGTTTCTACATTGACATATCTACAAAATCATCCACCACCGGCACCGTCCCGCAGGCCTTCCACGGGTGCAGTTTTGCAATACAATGAGAACACAATGGGACCGTTTTATGAAGCTCCTCCAGCAGCTGCGCCGGATCCATCCCCTCCTGTAAATCCAACTTCCTCCGGCAGTTTTAGTCCAAGGTATTTATTTACTGCTGGTACATACATAAGTTGCGGACATCTTGCAATCTTGCCGTCCTTTACAGCATAACATCCCCTGGCATTACAATTTCGGTAAGGGCTGTCTGTCCTAATTGCCAAAGGCTGGATAAACTCCACTTTCCGGCTGTTATATTCAATATTATAATCGATCTGATATTCCAATAATTTATCTTTTATTTTATCCAAAATCTTATGTGTCACATTATAATCCGAAACCTGTACAATAATATGGCAGTCATGAAGAAGCCTTAACACCTCTGGTTTAAGCTTTGGTATCAGAAGTCCGTTCGTCATAATTACTATTGTTGTTTTCGGATAAACAGCTCTGATTTCCGAAACATACATATCTATTTCAGGATTTAAAAACGGTTCCCCGCCTAATAAATAAATACGTCCTACATATGTAAAAATAGTTTTTAATACTCTGATATCCCGGATACGCTTTTCTCTATCAGGAAAAACATGGGCATAAAGAGGTGAATAATGATTACAGCCCCGGCAATTCAAATTACACCAGTCTGCAGGCTGTACCTCTACATGGGGAAGAGGATAATCTCCTATTTCCTCAATATCCAGTTTCTCGCATTCCCCATTCCAGATATCATTGGCAAAACATTTATCCTTTCCTAAATAAAGATAAATATCTCTGTATCCAAGCCCTTTCAGCAAATGGAACACTTCAAATACAAATTCCATATGAATAATACAAATTACAATTCGAAGACCGCCGTATTTCGATACGTCTGTAATGTCTAAAGCAGTAAGGCCCATATAGTTTCCGGTTCTATAGGAATCCGCATAGCCCACCACCTGCACATCTTCATCTGTACTGCGAAGCCTTTCAAGAAATTTTTCCCCTAAATCTCCTGCACCATATATAATCACATCCTTATCCTGTCTCCTATTTAATCATAGCCAAACTATGTTTCACTCACTGCAAACTTTCCCCGATGCTCTCTGTAATATTTCAGCATCCGTTCCTTCTGATGTCCAAAAGCTAGGTGGCCTGCCAATACGTTCTTCACTTCATAGATTGCCAGATCCTTATTTCCATTATCCTAGCAGATAAAGGCCTCATTTCTGCCCATGCCGGATTCTCCCGGAGCCTCCGGCCATTTTCCCATCATCAACCATCTGCGGCGAGAGAACATGATACAGCCAATGTTATAATAGCAGCCTAAAATTTCATAGCCCTCATGTTGCTGAAATCGTTCTGCCATGCTGTCAAAGGTATCCATTGTATCCCACAGAAATTCTGCGGTCTCCACCACGTTAAACACCGCACTGAACCTGCTTTTATATGCCCTCCCAAATCTCTTTTCATATTCCTCTGTCTTTCCAATCAGCCTTATGTAAGAAGCATAGCTGCAACAATTAAGCGGTACAACCGGAACCATAAATCCAATCCGGTATTCCCCTTCCCGTTCAATTTTATGATAGTTCTCTATCATCTGGCGAAAAAAATGTTTTCCAATAAAAATATCTTCATCCATTTTCATAATATATTCTGCCACAGGATGCAGCTCAATCACCAGATTCTGAACAAAGCACACCTGATTTTTCTCCGTATAGAGATAGGACCATCCGTTTTTCTCTGCAACTTCTTCCAAGGTTTCCTCATATTTTCCCGAAGAAACCAGACAATAATCCACGGCCCCATCCTGAAAGGCTTCAATACGTCCTATGGTATCCTCCCACAGAGCCGGTTCATAACCGGCCAGTATATAGCACAGATATCGATTTCCTCTGCTTCTGTCAATAAAGGAATATGGAATATCACATCTGTATAGCTCTGTCTTTTCCTGCAGATTTCGGAGATTATAGACCTCTGTCACCCCATAAGCTCCTAATTGTCTCCATACATCCTCCGCATAATTGATAGAAAGAATAACAACAAAAGAATCTCTTTCCAGTTTCTCAATCTCCTCTGGATCTACAACTGGTATTCCTTCATACTGATGATGGAAGGTAGATTTGAAGTTGTCCGCAATAAACAGAATCCGCTCTCCATATCCATTCTGTTTAAACCATGCGATGATCTCATTCGTTTGTCTTCCGATTCCCCACAATACAATGGATTTTTCTAATTTCTTCTGGTTTTCCAGTTCCTTTAAATGGTCTGTGATCAATTCTGCTTTCCTCCAATTAAGTAATCTAAAATTTGTAAATATTAGATTTCTTAATACCTAGTCTCTGTAACTGCCGATTAATTTCTTCTCCATGATACTTATTTGCAATAACATACAATAAATCCGGATACTTTTCTATGGCTTCCATCGGAGACAAAATAAAATGTCCTCTTAACTCGGTTCCCCAAAGTTCCTCTGCATTATCTGTAAAACAGAGAACCTGATTGTCTGCTCCTACGGATTTTAAATAGTCAAATAAACCTCTTCCCTGTACCCCACACCCAAAGATTACAATCTGGCGGTCTGTTATATTTTCTAAAAGGGTATATCTTCTATTCTCTTCTTTTTTAGTTTGTCTATAACTTTCCTCGATATCCTCCCATACCTGTTCTCTCGATTTTCTCAGAAAGTCATGGATAGCATTTGAAAATGCCTTATCGTCAAATAGCATTAGTGTCTCTCTGTCTTTTTCCAGTTCATAATAGCAGCGCTCAAATAAATCCTTCCTGGCCGTTTTGTCAAAACGCAGCAGGTTCCCATAAAAATCATTATATTTCCATGTATAATAATGCTGCCAGATATATCTGTTCTCTATCTTTCTCTTTATTAATTCCCTTTTAAGGAAATCAAACTCATCAGCTATCACTACTGCTTTCTTCGGATCATATACAGACGACCCTGGATTATCCACCCGGTACAGATATACCGGAACATCCAAATGATATGCCCTGTCTGCCAACGCACTTGTCAAAAAGCGAAAAGACATGTCCTGAAAAGAAGCCCCTGGTGATTCGTTCATCTGGATTTTATTATCAAGCAAAAATGATCTGCGGAAAAGGCCTGTCCAATATCGTAAAATCTGGCGCATATCCTCCGGATGCCGGCTGCTTTCCAGAAGTTTCCCGTAATCACTTTCCGGATACATTTTGACAGGTTCTTGAAACCGTTTTCCATTTATATCAAATATATTCAAATAGTCTCCATTGACATAATCTGCTTCATATTGCTCTGCAATTCCAAAAAGCTTTTCAAGCATGTCCGGCTGATACATATCATCCGATTCCAGCACCGCAACATACATCCCTTTTGCATAGCGGATACCTTCATTTACTTTATGCCCATAGCTGGTATTTGGATCATTGATAATTTGGACTCTGCTATCCTTTTTAGCATATTCTTTCAAGATATGCAGCGAGGTATCTGTACTTCCGCCATCCATACAAAGAATCTCTATATCTGAAAATGTCTGTGCAATTAAACTGTCAAGACAATCATTTAAATATCTTTCTGCATTATGGACAGTGACAATAACTGTAATTTTCATTGTATATACCTCTTCATCATTTATAACAATTTAATTCGTAGCAATTTCATATCTGGTTTATATAAATACATGTATATGTTTTTATCTAAAACTCCTAATTCTTTTAATTTGTTTTTCATCTCATTCCCATAACTTTTACTTGCTATTACATATATTGCAGCTGGATATAATTCTACGGCCTTCTCTGGTGTAAAAATTTTTTTACCATACATAGTTTTTCCTTCGTAGCTTGCTGATGAATCACAAAAACCTTGAATAGTATTTATATGATTATTCAAAGCAACTGCACCTAAAAAGTTACCATAATTTCCACAACCAAAAATAACTACATGGTTTGTCTCCATAATGTTCAATAATGTAATTATTCTTTTAATACTTTCCTGATATTCATCTTTTATCTTTTCATAGAGTTCTTCTGGATCCTTCATAAATATCTGTAGTCTATCCCAATCTTCTGGTATAAAATCTGTCTTTTCAATTATTCTTTTTTGGAACGCCAATTGGAAACTCGATGCTATATTTTTCATTGCCAAAAGATCATTTGACCAAAAATGTCCGGATACAACCATCACTGGAAATCTAGTCATCATATGGCAATATAACTTATGATAAAAAACTCGTTTCCATCCCGATGATTTTTCCTCTATAAATTGTTTCCCCCAACTATATTCATTATATATGAAAGTAAATGCTTTCTGATCATATTCAGATGCTTTAAAATTATCCTGTCGGTATTCATAAATTGTTTTATCTATATATATTGCTTTTTCCGCCTTAAGAAATATCTGTAACAAACCGCTGGCATCCTGATAAGCAGCACCTGGAGATTCATTCAATCTGACTTTTTTTAAAAATTCATTTTTATAAATTCCATACCATAAAAAGCAATCTTTTTCTAACAATTCTGGCATCTTGCAGGGAGTCACTTCAATTTTACCGTCTGTATATTCGTTTTTACTAAATTGAGAAAGATGAATACTATATGTATGGCAATCGGACACAGTATAAAAAAGATTTGCTGTTCCTTTCACATAATCCGCTTCCGTTTCCAACGTAAATGAATATAAAGACTCATATGCATCTTGCATAATCCGATCATCCGCATCAACAATTGCAATATAATCTCCAATGGCTGCTCTTATACCCATATTAACCTGATAGCCATAACTCTTTTTGTCTGATATCAGCAATCGAATCCTCTTATCTGTCTTCATATAACTGTCTACTATTTTTAATGTCTTATCTGTAGAGCCTGCATCAATTACTAAAATCTCAATATCTGAAAGCGTCTGTCTCAACACGCTATTTATACTTTCCTCGATATATTGCTCCATATTTAAACATGGCATAATCACTGATATTTTTGGCATAACACGTCCTCTGCCCTTTCTAATGCTGTTTTAATATACCAACCCTTTTTCAAATTTTGAGATAACCTTTCAGCATTTTTTACATAAAAACAGTATTGTTCCTCATTCATTTCCTTCAGAATATCATAGATTTCATATAATGAATCCACACAAAACCCCACTTTATTTTTCTTCACAAATTGAGCTTGCGCTGCTCCACTCCAAATAATTACTGGAAGACCTGATGAAAGATACAAAGATAACTTATGAGGATTATTATATTTCAAATATTCCCCTGTTCCCCCAGAACAAGTTTCTATACTGTTCCCATCCCAAATCAAGCCAAATCCTCTGTCCAATTTAAGAGGAATAATTTCCGTTGGGAAAGAACCATGATACTTAATATTTACCGCATTTTCACAAATTTCATCAACATAATTAGAGCCGTATAAATGAACCTTTAAATGTTCAATTTTTTTTAACTTCAGTAAAAACGGACTCTTATATAAATCAAGATTAGCTGCTATAGTAACTGATCGTTCAAATATCTTATTCGTATTAGTTTGAATGCCAAGATAATCAAAAATCTCAAGAGAGATTATGCAATTTGCCTCTATTCCCTTATCAATAAAAAATTGACGCATAACATCATTATGTACAATAAACACATCACCTATGGAAAGCATTAAATTAAACTCTTTCTGCCTATAGCAAGAATCATATTGCTTTCGCAAACTTTCAACTTCATGAATCATCACAATAAAGCGCACATGCTTTTCATTTTTCATTCGATAAAATACTTTTTCCGGAAGTTCTGTAATCTGTGGTGCAGGATGTTGCATAAAGAGAATAGCATCATTTTCAATACTATCAAACAACTCTTCCCAATCGAGTTGTGAAAGCTGTTTCTGTAAACTATTCAGTTCTTTACCTGAGCAATGTATTTTCTTAATGGAATATCCACAGGAAGCAAGAACGTTACAAATATCTATACGCGCCTTACTTCCGCCATAATTATTCCTTTCATAGTACTCCCAAATTTGATAGCATCCGTCCTTTTTCTTGGACAAACCACATTTTTGGCTATTTATATGATTTCTTTTCGATAGCTCTGCTATTTGGTTTTTTAATATATATTTTTTTTCATCTTCTATGTCTTTATAATTATCTAGTGCAATTGACCAAAAACAGGATATACCATCCAATTCTCTTATCTTATCTAATTGATCAATTATCTCTTCAAATGCTCTAATCGTTACTACTAAAACACTATTTTGACTATAAACTTCACAAAACTCTTTAAGAGAATACAATGGATACTTTTTATTCTCAAAATCAATTTCTTTATCCTGGCAATAATTATCTATTACACCAAAAATAAAAATCTCCGGATTGTCAGATATGAACTTTCTAAAATATTTACCTGCTCCAAAGCAAAATATCTTCTTTTCCTCTGCTTGTTGCTTAAAATCTTCTAAATTACAGTCCCTTACTGCAATCATATCGTATTCTTTCTCTCCTTCAATGATATTCTGTCTTTTTTCTACTGCATTATATTAAATCTTATCTCTACATATTTAATTTAATATCTCGGATTACCCAATTCTAATTTAATGCAGTCTAATACATCATCATATAAAACCACATTTTTTTTATATATGTATCCCCACTTTTCCAGTTGAGATAACACCTCATTTTTCATCTTAACAACCGCAATAATAACGATTATATTACTCTCGCCTGTTTTTAAAATTTCAGGCGTTTCTATAGGTATCTCCCATAAAAATGTTCCCCAAAACCTTTTGTCATTATCAACACATCTGATATTTTTTACTTTTGAATGTTGCAATAACCAACAACACTCTTTTCCCTTCCTTCCTGCTCCGAAAACACAAATAATTGGTTTTTTCACAGATGTAAGTTTTGTTAAACACAACTGTACAATTTCTTCTTTCGCTTCTAAATAACTAACATCGGTAATGGAATCATTACTATTATTGTCTATTCCTTTTTCTATCTGCGTATGGAGATAATACCCTTTTTCCTCAAAAAATGGCCTCCAAAATTCAAAATCATACTTTTCCCATGCATGACAACCAAATGGAATTTCATTATGATTCAACAGAAAGCAACGGCGAACATCTTTCTCAAAAGCGAATTTCAGAGCAATTTCAATTGGAGCTACACGAAAATATTCGGAATCATAACTTGCCCAAAAAGCATCTTCATGAGTATCTATATAATTAATAGATTCTCTATTGAGTATATTTAAAAATGCTGATACCCTTCGAAGAGAAAGCCCGCCATTTCCTACATACCATACTCCTTTTTTCAATGTTCTTAAATACTCCACTCCATTTAACCATGGTGCTCCAATATAATCATAACCATATTTGCAAAACTGTTCTAAAGAATCTGAAAAAACAAATGCATCTAATTGAAAAATCAAAATATACTCATATTTAATAAAACGATTATAAAACTCCTTAGAAACCATCATTTGGTTATAAGATTCTACAGATTCCATCCAATAACTGGGTACAATTTCATATGTTACACGATCTTTTAATAGATAGTCCTCTCTTGAAATCTGATCTGGAACCACAAGTATAATGGGATAATTTTTTAAAACATTTAAGCAATTTTTATATGATATTTTTTCTAATTCTGTCAAATGGGTATGGTAATACGGAATTACGACTGCAATATCATTCCTCATGAATCTATTCTCCCATATATTTGATAGATTAACATTTAGATGAAGATACGGATAAACACCTTATATCAGTATAATATTTCTTCAGCTCTTCCAAAGATACTATTTCTAAATGATTATTACGTAAATTGTGTAAACACTGTTTTATTTCATTTCCATTATATCTGACAGCTATAAGTACATAAGTTTTTTCATGGCATAACTCCTGCGGTCCTACAATCTTAATATTATGGAAATTTTGTCCCCACTTTGCTGGGTTGTTGTCTACAAATTTAATTACTTTAATTTTTCCGTGTTGTAATATTTCATAACACCTATTCCCCCAAATTCCTGTACCGAAAATAATAATTTTTTCCAAAGACTTATGAAAATATTCACATATAAGTTTGGATAAAAATCCTTTTTCACCCTCAATCATCATATTAAAATATGCCCATGTATACCAGTTTTCAAAATCAAGTAATAATTTCTCTTTTTGATGAGATTCTTCAATATATTTCATAGAAATCTCTGTATGCTCTTCAAGGCCTTTTCTCCGATATAATGTACTTTTTCCACCTGTGCGAAAATATGCAATAACAGTATCAAGAAAATCGAATCTCACTCGTTTTGTATAAAATCTTAACAGCAGATCGTAATCTGCGCATAATTCATAATTCAAATCAAAAAGGCCAAAACTTTCATATATTTTCTTTTTTATAAATACTGATGGATGTGGCACTGCCATTTGATACCAGATTGTTTCTAAAGGAACTCTTGGTATTATTCTTATTTGTCCATCCGGATAGATCTCACATATTTTCCCATATACCAAATCAACCTTACTTTTTTCAAAAAAATGTACTACATTTTCTATTGCAGTTCTATCATACCAATCATCACTATTTATAATTCCGATAATCTCTCCTGTTGCTTTTTGTATTCCTTTATTCATGGCATCATAGATACCATTATCTTTTTCACTGATAAATACAGAAATGAAATTCGAATACTTTTCTATTATTTTCAGGGTATCATCGGTAGATTGACCATCAATAATAATGTATTCAACATTTTTATAGGTCTGCTCTAATACGCTTAATATAGTCTGCTCTATCGTTTTCGCTCCATTATAAACAACTGTTATAATACTGACTTTCATTTATTACCCCATATTTATCATTCAAATCATTGTTCAGTTTAACTCATCATAATAATCTATAATATTTTGAGGTTCAACCCATATACATCTATCCTCATATTCTGTAAGGCTCTGTTTAATATCCATAGCCATACTCTTATTAAGTACCGCAATCAAAATCAAATCAAAATCTGTCTCTTTAATTAATTTTATATCTTTAACCTCTTCATACAGATCACTTTTCTTATCAACCCATAAAACTATTTCACATAATTTTGTTTTCTTAAAAAATTGATATAACGAGCGTCCCACTTTTCCAGCCCCATATAAAACGATTTTTTTTCCGAAAACAGTTTCATTTATATCTACATAATACTGCGGAAAAAGTACTTTATCGGATATATGGGATATTCCATCTATAATCGAACTGTTAATAAAATAATTTAACATTTCTTTAATTTCTTCTGACCAGTTATATTTTTCAGAGCAATTAATCAAATGCAAAATTACTAAATTCAATTTTTGAAGCCACAAAGGGGAATATCTGTGCGTAACAGAATTTCTATGTATCCTATAATGATAATAAGATGAATTCTTATTATAAAAATTATTCGCTTCCAACAACGCAGGTATCACCCATGCTGTGTCGTCATGGCAACCATATATCTGATCATCAACATCCATCATGTACTGCGCTACAATTTCTCTTTTAAAAATTTTATTATTAGCACTTGTGCTAAAACTCTTAAAAATATGTTTCGCAAACACATCCCTTTTTACTTCTAATCCATAAATTCCCTCTGATAATTTATTCTCTGAAATATATGAATTAGAACCTGATTCCATTATAAATGTGGAGGTAACAATATCAACCTCGTGTTTTTTCATAGTACTATATAATTCCTCGTACATTATAGGTTCTATCCAATCATCACCATCCAAAAAAGTAATAATACTCCCACTTGAATTTAGAAATCCGCTTTTTCTTGCCCTAACTGTTCCTAAGTTTGATTTATGATGAATAATTTTAATCCTTGGATCTCTTTTTTTATATTCATCACATATTTTTCCAGAATCATCTTTTGAACCATCATCTACCAAAATAATCTCCAAAACAGAATATGTCTGATTCATGATACTATCAATACATTTAGGCAAAAAAGCAGCCACATTATATATGGGGACGATTACACTAATCAAATCTTTTTCCATATTGCACCCTCAATTCTTTTACTCTGCTTTTTTTCCATTAGACCATAGGCTAGGCAAAATAATACTCTCATCTACTTGTTCATAATACTCTTTTATACTATTTAATAATTCTCTCTCTATAGGCTGCCCTTCCGCAAATGCCATGAAATCTTCCAGTAGCTGTTCCTTGTTATCTACCCCAAACACCAGATAATCAATCCCACTTGAGGCCTTAATAAACTGAATCAGCAATTCCACCCTGCTTTTATTATACTTCTTCGTTAATTCCTCAAAATATCTCAGATATGGTTTTGAATGCTCTAAGTTAGGCGGAATTTTATCCATCTCCATCATAAACAACCCTTGCAAAAATGCGCTTCTTGTAAAAACAGTCATCCCTGCTTCCTTGGCTGCCTTTATAAAATTGGACTGCATCCCTCTCTGATCCAAAATGCTATACGGTAACTGAACATAATCCATATGTCTTTTTATTGCCTCAAAGCCTTCTTCCATACTATATATAGAAACACCTATATTTTGAATCAGCTTCTCCTCTTTTAGGCGGTACAGTGCCTGAATAATCTCTTCATTGTACACATACTCCGGCGTATGGAACAGATAGCCTTTCAGACTTGACATATGCAGCCGTTTTAAGCTGTCCTCCAGCTCCTCTCTAACAACGGAATAGATATCCTTTTCATCCTTGTCTATCACATTCGGCCGAAGCTTTGAGATAATCTCTACCTTATCATGACACCTTCGATACTCCAGATAATTTCCTATTACAATTTCTGCGGTGCCATAGGCTCTCGCTGTATCAATAATACGGATTCCTTTTCCCAGAGCAGTATCCAGCATGTCAAAGCATGCTTCCTCTGATGGCTGCCCTCCCTGATTGTGAATCCCATACTTCATTCCAAACTGTACCGTACCCAGACACAGCTTAACCAATGCTATCCCTTCTTCCTCTCCACTCATTATTTAATATAGAAAGTATTTTGGAATCCCACCATCTTCCGTCATAATAATACTGGTTTCGCAGCGTACCGTCTGTCTGCATCCCCAGTTTTTCATATAGCTGTATCTTTCTGTCATCAAACTCATACAGTTCTGACCAGATCTTCTCCAGCCCTAGTTCCAGAAACCCATAATCAAACAATAACTTACAACTTTCCCTAGCATATCCAATCGTGTCAATGTATAGGCCGTCTTTTCCAATATACAGGGAAAGGTCGGAATTGCGATGGACCCAGTTGATATAACACAAGCCGCAACACCCCAGCAATTCATCGCTACGGATATCACGTATAGCAAACATAATAGTTCCCATATCTCCAAGAACCTTTTTTTCATACCAGTTCTTCTGCATGTCCGAGTTTAATTCCCGGTACTCCCTGAAATACTTCCGGTATTCAGCCTGGTTTCTCCATTTCATCAACAGCGGAAGGTCCTCCCGCTCCAAAGCACACAAA
Source organism: uncultured Hungatella sp. (assembly GCA_910588325.1). Taxonomy (GTDB): domain Bacteria; phylum Bacillota; class Clostridia; order Lachnospirales; family Lachnospiraceae; genus UBA3402. Next base: position 13,116 of record CAJUPP010000006.1, on the reverse strand, counting down.
TATACCAGATTACCTTTTATCATTCTGTATATCCTCCCACTTCAGGCATTCATCCTTATGCTTATCCCTGGTAAGCGTTCTTCCCAGCACATCCTGTTTTTCGAATGGCAGGACGGCTCCTGGTTTTACAGGCCGCAGCGGAAAAATATCCTCCTCATGGATAATTTCGCCTTTCCCTAAGTCCTTCTGCAGATAAAATGCCCTTCTCTGTATATTTACTGTATCCTGTTCATTTTCTTCTACCCGCTTAATCCCATCGCCTAATGCATGGTAAAGTTCTTTGCATGCCTTTACCATCTTCCTCCAGGTAACAGGGTTCATAGAGAATTTGTGGTCTGGTCCTTCCCGGTCATTGTCATCTGTGAAGTGCTTCTCAAAAACACGGGCTCCCAGGGCTAATGCGCCTAATACAGTCGCATGTCCAAAAGTATGGTCGGACAATCCCAGGATACACTCCGGATACCATTCGTGATAAGTGCGTAAAACATTCAAATTGATATATGAAAAATTGGTATCTGATGCTGTATAATTTGTATTGCACTGCATTAGGATAATCTGGTTGTTATATGCCCTGACTGCCTCTACTGCCCTTTTCACGTCCTCCATATCCGATGCTCCCGTAGCGAGCAATACCGGCTTCCCTTTCTGTGCAATGTGCTTTATGATCTCTGTCCAGGTGATATCCCCGGATCCAATCTTGTAGGCATTTACATATTGGTCTGCAAAGTCTACCGATGCAAAATCATATGGACTGGTCATGTACTCAATACCAACCTCATCACATTTTTCTTTCAATTTTCCGGACCACATGTCTGGAAGGCTTGCATCCTTATAGGTTTCAAAAACCGATTTCTTCCATGAAGACTGATGGGACAGCTGGCCGCCAAGGCTTTCAAAGCCCTTTCTACTTACGATAGTTTCTGCCTTAAAATTCTGGAACTTAGCGGCATCCGCCCCAGCCTCTTTTGCAAGCTCGATCAAACGGAATGCCCTGTTTAAGTCACCGTCATGGTTTGCCGCTATATCTGCAATAAAATATGGTTCTGACATCTCAGATATGGTTCTGTTTCCTATCCTAATCTCCACAGCCTCTTTCCCTCCATAACTGCCGGAATCTTAAAATACTTTCTTCCGGCGTACTGATCTTTACCTGCAGCTCATCCCGTAGCTTCCTGTTGGACATTCCCATGTGTTTTGAACGTTTAGCCTTCAGCCGGGCCGTGTCACTTGTTGCCTCCCGTATGGTTCCTGTCTCAATCTGAAAAAATTTTTTCAATGTTACGGCAAACTCATATTTGGTAATGCTTCCGGTTCCGCATGCATGGTATAGGCCCCGCAGTCCCTTCTGGCACGCCTTATAGATCAATTCTGCCAGCTCCTCCACCTCAATTGGCGAAAAATCAATATCGGTAAACATATTCAGTGTCTTGTTGTCTCTCAGTGAAGTGTATATCCATTCACCAAAGCTTTGCTTTTTCTGTATATTTATTCCATAGATATTCGTCCGGAATACCAGGTTTTGAGGGTACTTTAGGACTGCAGCCTCTCCGTCAAGCTTAGTTTTTCCATATACATTGATCGGATTCACCCTGTCTTCTTCTGTATATAGCTTGGGATCCTCGCCATTAAAAACCGCGTCTGTAGAAATATAAACCATTTTTATCCCATATCGGTTGCATATATCAGCGAGTTTTCCGCTCACTTCTGTATTCAGCTTTCTTGCATCTTCCGGGTTCTCTTCACATTCGTCAACATTTACCAATGCCGCCGTATGGATTAAAATATCAGGCTTTTTTTCTGCAATATCATGTTCAATCTCCTCTGTATCAAACAAGGATATTTTCTCATATGACAGCCCCGGAATTTCAATATCCCACAGGTCAACCCCTGTAATCTCCGCCTTCTCTTTGAGCCTGTTGTAAATACCATATCCCAGCATCCCTACTATTCCCGTAACATAGATTTTGTAATCGCTGCGTACTACCGAATTATTGTCCAAAACAATATATTCTCTGCCTTTCTATATATTTTCTTGTTTCGTGTATTAAATCAATACAATATCTTGCTCCATTCGTTCTCTAATCTGTTCAACGGACAACCACATCTGGTTTGTCTCCGAACTGTATGTGAACCCATTGGCTACCTTCTTGCCTGTTGGCTCTACCTTCATACGGTCGTTAAAGACCATCTGGGGATAAACAATATAATGCTTCTCATACTCATAGGTAGTCGGAGCATCCTCCGATGTGACCATAACCTCATGCAGCTTTTCCCCTTCCCGAATGCCAATCTCCGACATTGTGCATCCCGGCAGCATTGCCTGCGCCAAATCGGTTATCTTAAATGAGGGGATCTTGCTGATAAAGGTCTCTCCCCCTTTGGCTTCCTTTAATGCCTTCAGTACCAGCTCTACTCCCTCTGGAAGGCTGATCCAGAATCTTGTCATTCTGTAATCCGTAATCGGAAGTTCATGTGCCCCGCTTTCAATAAGCCTGTTAAAAAACGGGATGACCGATCCCCTGCTTCCTGCAACATTTCCGTATCTTACAACAGAGAAGCTTAAATCCGATGCACCTACATAGGAATTTGCCGCCACAAAAAGCTTGTCTGATACAAGTTTTGTCCCGCCATACAGATTGACTGGGTTGACTGCCTTATCCGTAGACAGCGCCACTACTTTCTTTACCCCGGAATCTAAGGCCGCCTCGATTACATTCATTGCCCCATGGATATTCGTCTTTATTGCTTCGTTGGGGTTGTACTCACAGCTTGGGACTTGTTTCAGCGCTGCCGCATGGATCACATAATCTACTCCGTTAAAGGCCCGCCTCATCCGCTCCAGATCCCGTACATCTCCGATGAAGAACCTTAGCCTGTCCTCATATTCCTTAAAGTCATTTGACATATGGAACTGCTTAAATTCATCTCTGGAATAAATGATAATTTTTCGGGGGCTATATTTTGTTAGTATGTATTTTGTGAAACATTTCCCGAAGGATCCCGTTCCCCCTGTCACTAAAATGGTCTTCCCATCAATCATATCTCTATACATCGTCTTACTCCTCTGCTGGCCTTTTTACGATTCTGTCATTTTTCTGGGAAATCAGAAGCCCCTCGTTTCTGATAAAACCCTGGTTTATTTTTCTTATCTCTGGATTGCGGTTTAAATACTCCAATATGTCGGAAGCATTAAAAATCTCTTTTCCTGCTTCTTTGAAGTATTCATAAATATTCTTTATAAACAGGTAATCCTCTGCCTCATCAATTGTCCACCGCTCGTCATGCAGGTTGCCTAATGTACACTGGTAGTCTTGAATGCGGAATAAGTTCCTGTTATTCTTTATATACATGGTGACATGCTCCCTCTCTGACATAAGCTGCGCCTCATTCCAGGCGCGCTTTAAAACCTCAAAGCGCATGATCTCCAGATCCAGGCCGTCCGGCAACGTTTCTGAGAGGGCTGCCATATAGTCTGTTTCCGGATTTAGTTTTTCAATTGCATCATCTAATATTTCAGAGTCGAAAACCGGACAGTCTGCTGTGATCCTGACCACATATTCTGGCTGTGCCAGTTTCGCTGTCTGGTAGTATCTGTCCAGTACATCCAATGCATTTCCTGCAAAAACCCTGACACCCATCCCTGATACCATCTGGACTATAGGCAGGTCTTCTTTGCAAAAAGTTGTTGCAACAATCACTTCATCAATATAACGGCTTCTTTTTACTCTTTCTACCACCCTTTCTAAAACCGTCTTCCCGCATAAATCTTTCAAAACTTTTGACGGAAGCCTTGAAGAGCCGCATCTTGCCTGGATAATTGCCAAAAACTTCATTTTATTCATCCCCTATTTCCTGTTAAAATATTGAATCGTCTTTTTTAATACTGCCGCCTGCTCCTTTGCCTTCTCACAGTCATAATAATTAGTTTTAAACTGCAAGAGCCTTGGCTGCAGAAACTCTGCATTAGCGCAGTGTACTTTACGATAGTCATATGCATCATAGATTCCCAGCTTTTCCCGGTTTAAAAACGCTTTGTTCCGAAACATAGGTTCCTGATAGGCCAGCTTCCATGCCGCATAGATTCCGTCTCCGCCAAATTCCTGATACTTATCCCTGAATTCATGCCATCCTATTTTTTCCGTATCCAGCCTTGCCACATAAGTCCAGAATGAATGCTGGTTTCCCCTTTTTATGTGTTGGGGATGCAGCCACTGGCATCCTTCCGCCTCTTCCTGATAGTATGCTGCTGCTTTGCACCTGGCTTCCACCAATTCATCCATTCTCTCCACTTGCCCAAGGGCAACCGCCGCGCATAAATCCGCCATCCGGTAATTCCATCCCAGAACTACATGCCTTTCATAATCCGGGCTTTGTATATCATTCTTGGTGATCCTTCCTTTTTTACTATCGATCCCTGCATATCCCAGCCCCGAATATCTTCTCAGCTTATCCGCCAGCTCATCACTGTCTGTGATTACAATTCCCCCTTCGCCCGCTGTAAGATGCTTGGAGCTCTGAAAGCTGTAGGAAGCCATGTGGCCCAATGTCCCAACAAGCTTTCCATCCTGATATGCCCCATAGCACTCTGCGTTATCCTCGATTACACACAGATGGTTCTCTTTCGCCAATTCCATGATTTCATCCATCTCCGGTGCCAGACCGTAAAGGGCAACGGTAATAATGGCCTTTGTCTTTTTGCTTAAAACTTTTTTTATGTTGTCAGCGGTGACTAAAAAGGTGTCTCTATCTACATCAGCAAACACAGGAACAGCATTGGCATGAAGTACTGCTATAGAAGTGCTGCTCATAGTAAGCGGTGGGCAGATGACTTCATCCCCTGGTTGAACTCCGGCTGCCTCTAGTGCCATATGCAAGGTAGCTGTTCCATTTACCATAGCTACAGCGTGTTTCACACGAAACTTTTCTACAAATGCTCTTTCTAATTTTGTGACCATCTGGTAGGTATTTGCAGATGAAAATTGGCCTTTTAAAACCTCTTGTAGATATCTCTCTTCTCTCTCTCCTATTCTGTCCATTTCAATTTCCTCATCTTCTCTGATTATTTTCCATTAAACAAACTGTCAAAATCTACCCTCTCAAATATCTCTAGTTTTCCCCCTCGCGTCGCATTATATATTTTAATCTTATGAGAATCTGCATATTGCTGTGCTGATTGATACGCTTCCATCTGCAAATCTATATCTGCTATGTATGTGTAGCCATATTTCTGCATTATACTTTTACTAAATATCTCATCATTTTCCTCAATTAAATTCTGATGATTTATCATTCTTTTTACTACAACTTTTCCATCTTTAAACCGTTCTGTCGAAAAAGAAGCATCCATACCCAAAAGATAAATCTTACTAAACCCCATATATACAGCTAATTGAAGCATCATATATGCAACTGTACCTGATGAATAAATCTTCTTGCTGCAATCCTCACTAAACAGTGGCAGCCCGGTGTTTTCACTAACAGCCTGTTCACTTTTTATGAAAAATAGATTTCCTATGTCTTCGCATTCTCGATATTGAAATCCATCCCCTAATATTGTTGTAAAAAAAGCTCCACATTCAGATGTCAACTTCTTCATGTCCTCTTTCTTTGACATCATCTTTTTACAAAAAATATTATCCCATGCACAATGAAAACTAGGTCTCCAAAATGTGTGTTCATACACTGCATATATGGAATTACATGCAAATGTAATTTCACCTTTCAACCTTTCTAAGTCAGAGAGCGTAAGACTTGGGCCGTTTCCAATAATAAAACAACGCTTTCCTTCATATTTTCCTCTATACTCTTTCAGCCTATCTGTATATTGTTTCCAATGAACTAAGTCATCATAAATCTCATAAAAAATATCCTGTTCCCCATACATTATGATTTTTTCTTCCGGAATTCCTTGCTTCTTCAATTCATAAAATATTTCCTGTTTATATAGATAGGGAGAAATAATATAATACGCACCTTCTTGTCTTATATTTTGATAAGAAATTACTTTTTTTCCGTTTTTAGAACTTAAATCACTATTTTTATCTACAAATCCTTCCCACTCAATATTATGCTTATCAAAATATTGTCCTAAGATTCCTCCATATGTTCCAGCTCCAACAATAAACTTTTTAACTTTAGATAATACTTCCAATGCAGCAGTAAACTCATTTATATTCTTATATTCCATATTTTTAAAAACCCTCATTTATCCAATAATCCCTGCATGAATAACTGCCTGCAGCCTGACACAGCCAATTACCTTTTCAAAGTCCAAAACCGGCATCCCTGAAATATTTTTGTCACGCATTAATTTTAATGCATCAACAGCCAAACGTTTAGAAGAAATGCTTACAGGGTTTTTGGTCATAATCTCATCTACTCTCAAATCATACACGTTTACGCCCTTCTCTAATTGTCTTCTGAGATCTCCATCCGTGATTACCCCTTGCAGTCTTTGATATTCGTCCACAACAGACACTAATCCCAATCCCTTTTTACTTAATTCAACAATCGCATCTTTCAGCATACTTCCTGCCATTACCATTGCGTTATCCTCATCTTTTACCATAATATCATCTACTTTTAATATCAGTTTTTTCCCCAGAGCCCCTGCCGGATGATATTTCCCAAAGTCTGTATCTTTAAACCCATACAGGCCGCTTGCTACTACGGCAAGTGCATCTCCATAACTGAGCACAGCGCTTGTACTGGAAGTCGGAGCCAAGCCCAAATAACACGCTTCCTGAAACTCAGGCAATACTTGCAGAAAATCCGAAGCCTTCGCTAAAGTTGAATCTCTATTCCCTGTTATTCCTATTAGTACAGCTCCAATCAACTTAATATTAGGAATTATCGCAATGATTTCATCACTCTCTCCACTATAACTGATAGCTATAACAATATCTTTTCTTGAGACCATACCAAGGTCTCCATGCATAGCTTCTCCCGGATGCAAATAAAAAGAAGAGGTTCCCAAACTCGCAAAAGTAGCCGCAATTTTTGCCGCAATATGCCCTGATTTTCCCATTCCCGTTACAATTACTTTTCCTGAACATTCAGTAATCAACTGGATGATTTGGATAAATGTCCCATCTAAAGCGTCCCTTGTTTTTCTCACAGCCTCTAATTCATAATCAAAGACTCTCTTTCCTTCCGCTAAAATGTCCATTAAATAAATAGCTCCGTTTCTATCTATAATCCATGTACAGAATTATAAACCAAAAGTATTCTTTTTAGCATCTCCTCAAAATCATACAGGTTCACCATATTGGGGCCATCTGATAAAGCCTGATCTGGGTCTGGATGCACTTCAAAAAAAAGTGCATCAGCTCCTGCCGCAATCGCTGCTTTTGCCAAAGGCTCCACATATTCTCGGTTTCCTCCTGTCCTGTCACCTTTTCCTCCTGGTTTCTGTACACTGTGTGTCGCATCTATGACTACAGGGTATCCGAACTTTTTCATTTCCACAATCCCTGTCATATCTACGATTAAAGTGTTATAACCAAAACACGTTCCTCTCTCACACAGTAAAATGTTATGGTTTCCGCTTTCTTCGATTTTCTTTATCACATTTTTCATGTCCCAGGGTGCTAAAAATTGTGCCTTCTTTATATTTATTAACTTCCCCGTTTTTGCGGCCGCAACCAGCAGATCTGTCTGCCTGCACAGAAAGGCAGGAATCTGGATGATATCCGCAACATTTGCTGTTGGATCAGCCTGCCATGGCTCGTGGATATCTGTTGCTATATTGAATCCAAAAGTTTTCTTAACTTTTTCCAAAATCCTCAAACCATTCTCAAGTCCTGGCCCTCGATAAGATGAGAGGCTTGTTCTGTTAGCTTTATCAAAAGACGCTTTAAAATAGTAATCTAAATCCAGTCGTCTTGCTATCCCCTCCATTTTATCTGCTATATGAAATACATTCTCTTCAGATTCAATAACACATGGACCCGCAATAAGCATCATTTTATTCATTTTTCAGATTCTCCATCTCTAATAATCGTAATGCCATCTCATAATCCTCTTGTTCATCAATATCTATAGCTTCCAAACCACTCACTTCCTGAATGTAGGGATGAAAGCCAATTCTACGGTTATATTTTGTAAAAAGTTCTTTTCTGAATATAAAAAATGCACTTGTCTCTATCCATATCGGTTCCATATCCTGTGTTCGAGGTACATCATCTAAATCATAATTAATTGGCTTTCCCTGATACCATGCGAAAGTTTGGACCCGCCGAGCGGAAAAAGCCGAATCATATTCCTTTTTTAGTACATGATCCAACGCCTCCTCAATGGATTTTAATTTAATAAAAGGCGATGTAGTATGCGCAAGAACATAAATATCAGCATCAATATCATTAATAAAGCTGCGATATATTTCGCTTCCTTTAACCAGATCATTATCCAGTCTTTTATCTCGCTTTTTTACGATCGCTCCAACCGGAAGATATTTTTCCACTGTCTCATCACTGCAATATACATATACCTCATCAATTTTTTTCACTTTAACAAGAGTATTAACAATATGCCAGCATAATGCATGGCCCGCTAAAGGCAGAATATTTTTATGAGGTAATCGTTGAGAATTAAGCTTTATTGGTACTAAAGCTACTATTTTCATAATCTTTGTTCTCTCTTTCTTTCAAAATAAATCCTCAAAATTTACCCTTTCAAATATCTCTACATTTCCTCCTCTTGTTGCATTTAGAATTTTAACTCCTTGTTTTTGTGCCACTTCTTTTGCGATAGAAAATGCTTTTAAAGGGTTTTCTATATTTCCTTTCGTCAACTGTCTTTCCTTCTCCTGATTACTAATCTTATAAAAATGTGGAATACTCTCTCCCTGTCCTGTTTGCGTCATATCTACACCCAATATAATAATCTCGCGGAATCCCATATATACCGCGATTTGCATTGTGTCATATATGACAGTATTTCCTCCATAAATATATTTTTCTATATCTAGAGAAAAACTATTATCTTCAAAATAATTAGGCATTCTAGAAAAATAGTAAAAATTATTTTTATCAATTATCAAATCTTCTGAGTAATTATCACCTATAAATGCCGCTGAAAAACTATAGTTCTTTATCTTCTGCGCATCTTGTTCGATTATAATTGAATCTACAGCAACATAATAATCAGGTCTCCACTTTGTTTTCTCAAAACTCAAATAAATACGATTTACGCCAAATGTTATTTCACCCTGTGTCCGCAAAACCTCTAAATCATCATAGGTCAAGCTTGGACCATTTCCTATCAAAAAGCACCTTTTTCCTTTATGTATATTTTTAAACTGCCTTAACTCTTTATGACTTGGCAAAAAACATTTTTTGTATTGCTCTGAAATGTCTATTATCATATTGTTAATATCGCTTATTTCATGTTGCTTACCATCCGTAATAAATAATGTTCTCTCAGAAGTCAATTTTTCTTTACTAACTAAATGTTTTTTTTCTAGTTCTCGATTTAATACTGGATAGTCCTCCTCAATGCAATCATAAACATCATATTCTATATTTTGATGTATTAATTCTTCAATAATTTTGTCAGTAATTGGATTATTCCCATAAAACAGTGGTTTTAACTGATCCATTTTCAGCTGAGAAATTAACTTCTTTGTTGTAGAATAAAATCCAAATTGAATAAATGGTGCATAATAAAATAAGTTTATTCCCTCATTTTTTAATTGACTACTAACCGTTCTTCTCCCAGATTCTGTCGTTATTGTTATTAAAATGGGCATAGCTACTTTTCTTCTAATATACTCATACAGTGAAATAACTTCTATTTCCTGCATTTGTGTACCCCATCTACGTGTATCATTATCAATAATCGCGTAAATATTTTCTTTTCCCAAGAACTTAATAACCCCTCTGCAATTATTTCCTGCTCCAAAAAGAACGATCTGGCTTTTCATCTCTCTTCCTCTTTCTTTTCCAGTTCCTCTTTACTTGTAAAGTGGTGATCTTTTATATATCCTGTAACAAATATCCTATTTTCACTGCTACCCAAATGTTACTTTCTTTTAAATGACAATCTATCTAAATTCCATAAATACAGCAAAACCCCAACACAAGTTTCAGGTCCGCAACCTTCACGCTTATATCGGGGTCCCCCTATACACTTTTCTATTCGCTGTCTTTCTATTTGTCTTTCTTCTGCTGCCTCTTTACTTCACTTCCATTTCCGTCACTATACATCCTGTATACTCTGCCAATCTTTTAGGAGACGACATGCTATACTCATAAAAATCCACCCTTTCTTGTCCACATACATACCTTTTGTAATAGCTGGCATCCGGCTTTTCCCAAATTTAAATACATCCCCATATTAGATGCCTCCACCCATAACGATCCTTATCTTATCATGAGAAAGAACATTTAACAATGCGGATGCCATCCCGGCTTTTGTACCATTTCCCGATATAAGTATGAAATTATCAATGTACATTTATCCAAAGGTATAAAACATTACAGTCCAAGGGTTATCTGAATTGTTATACAAAAACAGCTCATCAGCCAAGTTTCCCCGCCCCAATATATTCTGCCTCCCTCATCGTCTCTTCCTTCCTCTCTCCATCAGCTTCACAACTCTCCTGCTGGCCTTCCCATCCTCCTTATTTCCCACCATTTCCATAAAAACTTCTACATCTTTCTCATACTTATCCCTGTCAAATTCCAAAATGTTTCTTATCAGCTCCTCGTTATTCAAGGCACATGAGAACGGCAGCTTCTCCATATCAAACATCAGATCTCCCCGGTCCTTCACATACTCTTCCAGGTCGTCTGCATAGAGGAAGCCGGGAAGTCCTGCCATAGCCGCCTCAAAAATTGCGCTGGAATAATCTGTCAGAAATGCATCGGAACCGGCTATAATCTCATTCATATCCGGCCGCTGACTCACATCGATCAGACGCTCCCAGGCCTGCTCTGTATGAAGCCCACCCATATTTGCAGCCAGCTGGGGATGCAGCCGTAAAAATATGTACCACGATCCCCCGAATCGTTTCTCAAGACTTTCTATGAGGCGGCGAAAATCAATACTTGTCTCTTCCGCATCCACAGACCGCTTTCCGCTCTGGCTTCCTCCCCGGAAAGTCGGTGCATACAATAAAATGTTCGCCTCCTGAGGAATCTGATATTCCTCTCTCATCTGCCTGTGCTTTTCCTCCTTTTGGTTTATCAGCACATCACACCTTGGAGTTCCTGTTTTTATAATCCTTCCATCATAGATCAGACCATCCCGATACATATCATCGCACCACTTTGACCCAGACAGCACGTAATCAATAAGGCTGGAGTCATATCTGCTGACAATATACGCCATTTTGGGCAGGAGATTTCCCCGATACTTTCCGATTGGCTTTATGCATATAGTGGCATGCCAGGTCTGGATATAACGCTGTCTTTTCCTCTTTTTGGTACCATAAAAGGTTCTGCTATTACTTACCCATATACCGGCTGTAGACAGGTGATAAACCCGATGCCAAAAAGTATTTTTAATCTTAATAATCTCTTTGGGAAATTCCTTGGCCATATCATTCATAAGCCAGAAAATTTTATAGTCTGTTATTCCTTCCCGGTTCTGCCTTAAGATTTCCTCCGCCACGTATTTAGGACTGCATCCGTACCCGCCTCCGCATTCAAAGGTCCACATGACGACCTTTTTCGGATCCACAGGAAAAATCCGGCATGCATCAAAAGCCAAGCCGTAAAGAAATGCTTTCCACCTTCTTTTTCCGATATAAATTCGTTCCGATAAACTGCTTTTCTCGTTATATCCCATTCTCTGTCATTCCCTTATATGAATTTAATCCAAGGCTCTTGTGTATCCGCCTTTGGGATCTTTATAGAAAAATCCCTGTCAAACTTTCCGGTATACAAGCTGCAGCCTTTTCATAATCCTCTGCAAAATCAATCTCTGTCCAGAAAGCCCCTGCTGTAGAAACCGCTTTTATCCGGTAATGTTCTTCATCAATCAGTCTCTGAACCGCGCTTTCAAAATACTCGCTGAATTTTTTTTCCTGCAAAAGACTTTTTGTCTTGGCTCTCAGAGCCGGGAGCAGCTCTTTTCGAAAAGCTGCCATGCCGATAAATTCGCCTTCCGCCTCCTCTACAGACATCTGTTTGGTAATTTTTACAATACTCCCTTCTCTGGTTTTCACCTTCATGGCCTCCTCATTGCAGGGAGCGAAATCCACCGGAAAAACCGCGTCCGCATCAAGCGGCATGTAAACGAGTCTTTCAAATATTAGCGGTTCGCACAGGGTATCTGCGTGGAGATAGACAAAATCGTCTTTCAAGTAATCCATTCCCATATAAAAGGAACCCAGTACATTCATCATCTCATAAAAAGGATTGTAGATCAGATGTACATCTTCCATATCCTCCGTAAGCTTTTCAAATGCCTCACAGCAATATCCTATTACAATAAAGATCTCATTGATCCCGTATTTTTTTAATAGCTGCAAGTTATACTCAATTAATTTCTTTCCCTTTATTTCTGCAAAAGATTTAGGTTTTCCTTCTGTAATCTTTCCCAGCCTGCTGCCCTTTCCGGCAGCCATAATCATTGCCTGCATGGTGTCCCTCCTGTATATCAAACCTCCGGCATCTGACTCGCCGCATTCTGGCCGCGTTCTTCTCTGTTTTGGTTTCCGCTCAATTTCTGCTGAAGGACATCGTATATAATTTCATAATAATCCCGTTGTCCTGCGCTGCCGGATCATTTTTGATACTTCCCGTCACTTCAGAGGCCATAATCTCAAGAAGTTCCCTATTCACTCCCATTTCCTTTAAGCATATGGGAAGTCCCAGCTTTTCAATAAAGCAGCATACTTCTTCCGTACACGCTTTTGACCCACGTACTTCCTGACCGCACAGCAGACTGATTCCCCTCTCTACTTTATCTGGCGCGTACTCATGCTCACAGCTAACCCACGCCGTAAAAAGAGCAGCCAATCCTGTACCATGGCTGGTATCCGTATGCGCCCCCAAAGGGTACTGAAGCCTGTGGGGAAGGCAGGTACTTGCGTTTCCTAAGTTAATTCCCATTATCATGCTGACAAAACTTAGCTTGTCTCTTGCCTCTTTGTCCTCCAAATTCTTAGCC
>CAJUPP010000005.1 GCA_910588325.1 uncultured Hungatella sp. | reverse complement strand
GCTAAAGTATAGCAGGCTTTTGGGGTTATTCCCAAAAGCCTAATTGAAGGTGTACTATCTGTTTTTAGTGAAAAAATTCAAGGAAGGGCTTTGGTGTGAGGAAGCAAGGGTGTATCTGGGAATCATTGGATTTTCCATACTCTGTATTACCTGGAATGTAAGGGGCATGTTTTCTACTTTGTTTGACGCCTTTCATCACGTGGCGTTTCAGGTTGCTTCCATTATCACTACCACCGGCTTTTCTACGGTTGATTTCGATCAGTGGCCTCAGTTTTCCAAATGTATTCTGGTGGGCCTGATGCTCATCGGAGCCTGTGCCGGCAGTACAGGAGGCGGTATGAAGGTCTCCAGAATTGTTATCTGGGTGAAGGAAGCCAAAAAGGAAATTTTATCCCTTCTTCATCCCAGAAGCATAAAGGTTCTAAAGATAGAGGGAAAGGCTATCGGAGATGACGTGGTTCAGTCTGCCAATGCCTATTTCATCGTATACTTTTTGATTTTTTCCGCGTCGGTTCTTATAGTCAGCCTGGATGATTTTGATTTTACCACCACATTTACTGCGGTGGCGGCTACCTTTAACAATATTGGTCCCGGCCTTGGGGGAGTGGGGCCTATGAGCAACTTTTCGGGGTTGTCTTTTCTTTCAAAATATGTTCTGATGTTTGACATGCTGGCAGGAAGGCTGGAGCTTTTCCCTATGCTCCTTCTGTTTGTGCCGTCTACATGGAAGTCCTTATAATCAGGAGAACGGTGAGCCGCAATTTTTCATGCATGTCCGAAACAAAAGCAGAATATATATAGTTAGGAGAGTTTGGGGTATTGATTTTAAAGATGGGGGGAAGAACGTTGACAGTCAGAGAATCATTGGAGGAATTAGAGGAGCAGTATCTTAGCCCTTATGCCTCCTTAAGCCGAAATACACTGGGAAGAGACAAGCCAGAGCCGCTTTGTGATATCCGGCCGGAATATCAGAGAGACCGTGACAGGATTCTTCACTGCAAATCATTTCGCAGGCTGAAGCACAAAACCCAGGTATTTCTGGCTCCGGAAGGGGATCACTATCGGACTCGTCTGACCCATACGCTGGAGGTGTCCCAGATTGCCAGAACCATTGCAAAATCCTTAAGGCTTAATGAAAGCCTGACGGAAGCGATTGCGCTGGGACATGACCTGGGGCATACGCCTTTTGGACATTCCGGGGAGGCAGTCTTAAATAAAATATGTTCGGAGGGGTTTTCTCACTATACCCAAAGCGTCCGGGTAGTGGAGGTATTGGAAAAAAACGGATGGGGACTGAATCTGACGAAAGAGGTCCGGGACGGAATCTTAAATCACAGGACAGCAGGGCATCCGTCTACCTTAGAGGGATGTATTGTCCGTCTGGCAGATAAAATTGCCTACATAAACCATGATATTGATGATGCTATACGGGCCAGGATTTTTGTGGAGGGAGATTTGCCAAAGCGGTATACCCATAGTTTGGGGCACAGTGTCAGGGACCGGCTGAACAACATGATCCACGACATCATAACTCAGAGCCTGGATAAACCGGCAATCTTAATGTCACCAGGCATGGAGGAGGCCATGATGGGACTTAGGACCTGGATGTTTGACCATGTGTACAGCGGCGGGATTGCCAAAGCGGAGGAAGGAAAGGCCCAGCAGCTGATCAAAGCCCTGTATGAATATTATATGGAACATGTGGACAGGCTTCCTTTGGAATATCTTCAGATGATGGAGGAGAGAAACGAGACGAAAGAACGGGTGGTCTGTGACTATATCGCAGGGATGAGCGACATCTATGCCATTGACAAATTTGAGGAGCTGTTTGTTCCGAAATCGTGGAAGGTCTTATAGATGGGGAAGAGGACAGGAGGGGCAGATGTTTTATCCGGAGGAGATTGTAGAAGAGGTACGGAGCAGAAATAATATTGTGGATGTGATTTCAGGGTATGTGAAAATGCAGAAGCGGGGAAGCAACTATTTTGGCCTCTGCCCTTTTCACAATGAGAAATCCCCATCATTTTCCGTATCCCCTGACAAGCAGATGTACTATTGTTTCGGCTGCGGGGCAGGAGGAAATGTAATCACCTTTGTCATGGAGTATGAAAATTACTCGTTTAAGGAAGCCCTTGAATCTTTGGCAGACCGTGTGGGAATGGAACTGCCAAAGGAGGAGGAATCGAAGGAGGCCAGGGCCCATGCGGAACTGCGGGTTACTCTGCTTAAGATCAACAAACTGGCGGCCAATTATTTTTATTTTCAGCTAAAACAGCCCCAAGGCAAACAGGGGTATGATTATCTGACCGGACGGAAATTAAGTGATGAGACCATCCGCAGGTTCGGGCTGGGATTTGCCAATAAAACCAGCAATGATTTGTACCTGTATTTAAAAAGTAAAAATTATTCGGATCAGGTTTTGGCCCAGACAGGACTGGTGACTGTCGAGGAGAGAGGAAGTCACGACAAGTTCTGGAATCGGGTTATGTTTCCGATTATGGATGTGAACAACCGGGTCATTGGTTTCGGCGGGCGGGTTATGGGCGACGGAACCCCAAAGTACTTAAATTCGCCGGAAACCAGGCTGTTTGACAAGAGCAGGAATTTATACGGGCTGAATTACGCCAGAACCTCAAGGGAAAAATACATGCTGGTCTGTGAGGGCTATATGGATGTCATTGCCCTTCATCAGGCAGGTTTTACCAATGCGGTGGCCTCTTTGGGGACGGCCTTTACCAGTCAGCACGGAATGATTTTGAAACGGTATACGGATCAGGTGATTTTGACTTATGACAGTGACGGTGCAGGGGTCAAGGCGGCTCTTCGGGCCATTCCGATTCTGAAGGATGTGGGAATCTCCTGCAAGGTTTTAAATATGAAGCCTTATAAAGATCCGGATGAGTTTATCAAGAATCTGGGGGCAGAGGCATTCAGAGAGAGGATTGAGAAGGCGAGAAACAGTTTCCTGTTTGAGATTGATGTGCTGAAACAGGAGTTTAATTTTGAGGATCCGGAGCAGAAAACAGGGTTTTATAACCGGGTGGCCGAGAAGCTTTTAAGCTTTTCGGATGCTTTGGAGAGGGATAATTATATTCAGGCGGTGTCAAAAGAATATCTTATTAATTATCAGGACTTAAAGCAGCTGGTGAACCGGTTAAGCCTGCGGATCTCCCCGGTGGCGGAAGCAGCGATGGAGAGAAGGCCGGAAACTGTACTGCGGGAGAAAAAGAAGGAGAAAGAGGACGGAGTGAAACGTTCCCAGAGACTTTTGCTTACCTGGCTGATTGAAAATCCCCTCCTGTTTGACAAAATTGAAGGGATAATTACACCGGAGGATTTCAGGGACCAGCTGTACCATCAGGTGGCGCAGATGGTGTTTGACGGACACAAAACAGGTGATTTGAATCCTGCCGGAATTCTGAATCGTTTTATCAATGATGAGGTACAGTATAAGGAAGTGGCGGGACTTTTTAATGCCAGTCTGAGGGAGGAGCTGAATCCTGAGGAACAGAGGAAGGCATTTTCTGAAATCGTGAAAAAAGTGAAGAAAAACAGCCTGGATGAGGCAAGCCGAAGGGCTGCGGATATCGGGCAGCTGCAAAAGATTATCCAGGCTCAGAATGAACTTAAAAATCTGAATCTGTAACCGACC
Organism: uncultured Hungatella sp.; assembly: GCA_910588325.1. Taxonomy (GTDB): domain Bacteria; phylum Bacillota; class Clostridia; order Lachnospirales; family Lachnospiraceae; genus UBA3402. The sequence goes on along the minus strand of CAJUPP010000005.1, from coordinate 78,990 downwards.
GGCACTGAGAGGCAGATAACTGCATAATTCTCTTTCGTGGTGGAAAAACTATAGGCAGGCTACAAAAAGGCAGGACTTATGGAGGAAAAGGTATTGGGATTTGAGGAAAAGCTGCAGCTGCTTCTGGCAGAAGCGAAAAAGAAGAAGAATGTATTGGAAGAGCAGGAAGTTCAGAATTTTTTTTCCGAGGACAATCTGGATTCGGAAAAATGGGATGTGGTCTTTGACTTCCTGGATGCGAATAAGGTAGATATCCTGCATATAGGAAATGATGATGATATAGAGCTTGAGTCAGAGGATCTGTTTGAGGAAGAGGACATTAATTTGGAACAGATCGATCTGACCGTTCCGGATGGTGTTGGGGTGGAAGATCCGGTCCGAATGTATCTGAAGGATATTGGAAAGATTCCTCTGTTATCTCCGGAGGAGGAGATCGAACTGGCGAAACGGATTGAGGCGGGAGATGAGGAGGCGAAGAAGCGTCTGGCAGAGACCAACCTGCGTCTGGTTGTCAGTATCGCCAAACGATATGCGGGGAGAGGAATGCAGTTTCTGGATCTGATTCAGGAGGGGAATCTGGGGCTGATTAAGGCTGTGGATAAATTTGATTATCGGAAAGGGTATAAGTTCAGCACATATGCTACCTGGTGGATTCGGCAGGCCATTACCAGGGCGATTGCGGATCAGTCCAGGACCATTCGGATTCCGGTGCATATGGTGGAGACCATTAACCGGCTGGTAAGGACTTCCAGACAGCTTTTACAGGAGCTGGGGCGGGAGCCGCAGCCGGAGGAGATTGCCGGGAGGATGGACATGCCGGTGGAGCGGGTCAGGGAAGTGATGAAGATTTCACAGGATCCGGTGTCTTTGGAGACTCCTATCGGGGAGGAAGAGGACAGCCACCTGGGAGATTTTATTCAGGATGAGCATGTGGCAGTGCCGGTGGATGCGGCTACGTTTACTTTATTGCACGAGCAGCTTTTGGAGGTTTTGGAGACGCTGACGGAGAGGGAGCGGAAGGTTTTGAAACTGCGGTTTGGACTGGAGGACGGACATCCCCGGACTCTGGAAGAGGTGGGGAAGGAGTTTAATGTGACCAGGGAACGAATCCGGCAGATTGAGGCCAAGGCTTTAAGGAAGTTGAGGCATCCTAGCCGGAGTAAGAAGTTGAAGGATTATTTGGATCAGTAGGGGCGGCAAATGTATTAATTGGTTTAAAATCCCTTAGAGATAAAGTAGCCGTGAGAGGGATTTCTATTGTTTTCTCCAGGGTACTTGAAGACCATCGGTACTTAGGCGCTGTTTTTTAGCGCCTTACGTACCGCTATGCTCTTCACGTAGCGAGAGCGTGCCCAAGAGAAAACAATAGAAGCCCCTCTCACGGCGGACCTTAACTAAACAACATTGTTATCTGAACGGATACAAGATTGGAGAAGGAGTCAGGATGAGACTTTCTAAGAGACTTGAGACAGTTATCTCTTTTGTGGAGACGGGGAGTAAGGTTGCGGATGTGGGGACGGATCATGGTTATGTTCCTATTGCTTTGGCTAAGAGGGGGACAGTGGCGCAGGGGCTGGCTATGGATGTGCGGACAGGGCCTTTGGAGAGGGCGAAGGAGCATATCAGACAGCATGGATTGGAAGATGTGATTCAGGTCAGGCTCAGTGACGGCGTGAAGGAACTGAAAGAAGGGGAAGCCGATACGGTGATTGTGGCCGGGATGGGCGGAGAACTGGTGATACATATTTTGGAGGATGGGAAGAGGCTTTGGGATGAGGTGAAGCATTGGATTTTGTCGCCTCAGTCGGATATAGATAAGGTTCGGAAGTTTTTGGGGGAGAATGGCTTCCGGATTGCCCAGGAAGAGATGATAGAAGAGGACGGAAAATATTATACGGTTATGGATGTAACGCCTGGAAGGATGGAGAGAATGGAGCCATGGGAGGTTTTGTATGGGCCGTGCCTGGTAAGGAAGGGACATCCGGTACTCAAGGAATTCCTGATGAAGGAACGAGGGAATCTGACAGGTATTTTGAGAGGCCTGAAGGGACAGGAGGGGGAGAGCGCGAAAAGGCGGGAGGGAGAGTTGAGACAGAAGGCTGCGTGGGTGGAGAAGGCATTGGAGGTAATGGCCCATGTGTAAGTAATGCGGGGGATCAGAAAATCAGGAAATTGGGGCAGGAAAGCCCTTAAAGGCTGCAAAGGAGTGAGGACGAATGAGAGTTACAAAATGGATGGAATGTCTGGAAAAGCTGGCGCCGGTTTCTATTGCGTGCCAGTGGGACAATCCGGGGCTTTTGGCGGGCAGAGGGGAGAAAGAGGTCAAAAAGGTTTTGATTGCCCTGGACGCTACGGATGAGGTGGTGGATATGGCGGTAGAGAATCAGGTGGATCTTTTGCTGACCCATCACCCTCTGATTTTTAAGGCAGTGAAAAAGGTAACGGATCAGGATTTTATCGGGAGACGGCTGGTGAAATTGATTCAGGCGGATATCAGTTACTATGCCATGCATACGAATTTTGATGCGGCTCCCGGATGCATGGCGGATCTGGCGGCAGGCAGGCTCGGGATTCTGGAGGCGGAGCCTCTGGAAGTCATGGGAGAGATGGATGGGATTTCTTACGGAATCGGAAAAGTGGGAAATCTGAGCAAAGAGTTGACTTTAAAAGAATTGGCTGATAAAGTAAAAGAAAGGTTTGGGCTTTCGGCTGTCATGGTTTATGGTGTTTTGCAGAGCGACGGTCCGGTGAGAAGGATTGCTGTATGCCCGGGATCCGGAAAAGGGATGACAGAGGCAGCTCTTAAAGCCGGGGCCCGGGTTTTGATTACAGGGGATATGGGACATCATGACGGGATTGACGGGGCGGCACAGGGACTGGTCATTATGGATGCAGGGCATTATGGGCTGGAGCATATGTTTGTGGATTTTATGGAAGCCTACTGTGCGGAACAGATTGACAGTTCTGTGGAGATCTGGAAAGCACCCGTAGAATTTCCTGCGGTTGTCTGGTAACTGTTTTCTCTGTAGTCGAAGTGTTAAGTCAGGTATTAAGGAAGCGAAAACCATATTCATAAGAGAAGGAAGAGGGGATTGTCATGGCAAAAGTAAAGATCGGAGATCAGGTAAGGGAATACGAAAATGGTACGGCTTATTTGGAGATTGCAAAGGAGTATCAGGAGCAGTATCCATATGATATTATGCTGGCGTCTGTAAATGGCAAGCTGGCGGAATTAAATAAAAAGGTTTTTAAAGACTGTGAGCTTAAGTTTCTAACAGTGGCGGATAAACCGGGACATCAGACTTACCAGAGAACCACAAAGCTGATTATGTTGAAAGCTTTCTATGAGGCAGTCGGCAGGGAGCATGTGGAGAAGGTTACGGTAAAATTCTCTGCAGGAAAGGGATTGTTCGTTAAACCGGCTGGAGATTTTGTCCTGAACCAGGAACTTCTCAATAAGGTGAAGGATAAAATGAGAGAATATGTAGAAAGAAAGCTTCCTATTGAGAAAAGAAGCATGAATACGGAAGACGCCATTGAGCTGTTTACAAAACATGGGATGTATGACAAAGCTTTGCTGTTTAAGTTCCGCAGGGTGTCCAGAGTAAATGTGTACAGCATTGGCGGATTTGAAGATTATTTCTATGGATACATGGCGCCTGATACAGGGTATATCAAGCAGTTTGATCTGATTCCTTTTGACGACGGATTTGTGATGCTGATACCGGATCTTGCAGAACCTGACAAATTGCCGGAGTTTCTTCCAAGTCATAAGTTGTATCATGTACTGAAAGAGTCCTCCCAGTGGGGAGAACAGATGAGGATACCCAATATCGGGGCTTTGAATCAGGAAATCAGCAGCGGCCGGGCCAATGAACTGATTCTGATACAGGAGGCTCTCCAGGAAAAAAAGATCGGGCAGATTGCGGAGATGATTGCCAGCCAGCCAGGGAAGAAATTCGTCATGATTGCCGGTCCGTCTTCTTCGGGAAAGACTACATTTTCCCACAGACTGTCCATTCAGCTTCAGGCACTTGGCATGAAGCCTCATCCCATTGCAGTGGACAATTATTTTGTTGATAGGGAGAAAAGTCCCAGAGATAAGGACGGGAATTATAACTTCGAAGCTTTGGAGTGCGTGGATGTGCCGTTGTTTAACCAGGATATGGTGAAGCTGTTAAGCGGAGAGACGGTGGAACTGCCCAGATTTAACTTTGTCATAGGAAAACGGGAATATAAAGGAGATTATATGACTTTGGGAAAAGATGATATCCTGGTCATTGAGGGAATCCACTGCCTGAATGATAAGTTTTCCTATTCTCTTCCAAAGGAAAGTAAATTTAAGATTTATATCAGTGCACTGACGCAGTTGAATATTGATGAGCATAACCGGATTCCCACCACGGACGGCAGGCTGCTTCGGCGCATGGTAAGGGATGCAAGAACCAGGGGAACTTCTGCTAAAGAGACGATCCGGATGTGGCCGTCAGTAAGGAGAGGGGAAGAGGGAAATATTTTCCCGTTCCAGGAGGAAGCGGATGTGATGTTTAACTCTGCCGCTGTGTATGAACTGGCTGTGTTAAAGCAGTATGCGGAACCGATTTTATTCCAGATTCCCAAGGATTGTCCGGAATATCTGGAGGCTAAGAGACTTCTTAAATTCCTGGATTATGTGCAGGGAGTCAGCAGTGAGAACATTCCCCAGAATTCCATTGTCAGGGAATTTATTGGAGGAAGCTGTTTCAGAGTGTAAAATGGTATTCACAATTTTTGCAGAATGTGATAGAATAAGGTACATATTTTGAGTAAGACAGATGGTCGCTGCCGCAGTGCCGAAAGGCGGCGGGAGAGGAAAGTCCGGGCTTCACAGGGCAGGATGCCAGATAACGTCTGGCGGAGGCGACTCCAGGGACAGTGCAACAGAAATATACCGCCGGCATGGCCGGTAAGGGTGGAAGGGCAGTGTAAGAGACTACCGCCTGTCTGGCAACAGACAGGGCATATGTAAACCCCATTCGAAGCAAGACCGAACAGAAGGCGTAAGGCGGCCCGTCTGCCTTCGGGTAGGTTGCTTGAGCCTGGCGGCGACGCCAGGCCTAGACAGATGACCATCCAATGACATAACCCGGCTTACCGTTTTGCTCAAAATATTTGTATTGATTGACAAATTGCCATCTGCCCCCTATAATGATATTTGCCAAGCGGCAGATGGCAAAGTCTGTTATTTTTCTTTGAAAATTACATACATATGGCAGTGCTTGAAAAAGCCTAACAGGGAATTGAAACAAAGCAGCCCCCGCTACTGTATGGAGGACGAAATCTTTTTTATGCCACTGGGAGACCGGGAAGGTAAAGATGGAGGATGATTCCGAGCCAGGAGACCTGCTGTCATGTGTGAGACACAATGCTTTCGGTGGGAAGGCTGCGTATGAGTAAGCGCTGTATCGCAACAGCGTTATTTCACATACAGGAGGCTGTTGTACTGAAGGTTTTGGGACCTTAGTACAACGGCCTTTTTTAATCTGCTGAATCAAAATTATCTGGAGGTTATGAACATGATGAAATTAACCCAAATTACAAGAGCCAACGCCCTGGCGGCCGCATTCCTTTTAGGTGCTTCTTTGCTTGCAGGCTGCGGTGCCGGCAGTGCTTCGGCGCCAGCCGGGGAGGAGGCCGCGGTTCAGGCGTCCGGGGAGGATTCCTATGGAACGGTTACTATTCAGAACGGGGATCGGACGGTTACCTTTACGGAAATGCCGCAAAAAGTGCTGTGCTGCCATCTTTATGCGGCGGAAAATATGGTTATGCTGGGTCTGGAGGACTATATTGCCGGAAAAAACATTCCTACCAATCCGGCGGAGAAGCCTTTGGATGAGCTGAAAGACCGTTTTGAAGGTATTGAGGAAATCGAGCGTTCCCATGAGAATGCGGTTGCACTGGGAACGGATTTGGTTATCGGCCAGGTCAGTGCTTTTAAGGATACGGGCTGGGGCAGTTACGAACAGTTTGAGAGTAAGGGAATCAACTGTCTGACCATTACCGGAACCATTGTGCAGGATGAGACAGTGGAACATGTGTATCAGGATATTGAGAATCTGGGAAAGATTTTCAAGGTGGAAGACAGAGCGGCGGCTCTGATTGCGGATATTCAGGCGCAGATTGATGAGGTGCAGGAAGCGGTAAAGGATGTGGCAGAGGAAGACAAGGTGAAAGTCTTTGTGCTGGACACTTTTAACGGAAATGAAATCTACACTACTTCCAGCGGCCTGGAGAGCAACCTGATTGAACTGGCCGGCGGTATCAACTGCACCAGGGGAATGGCAGATTCCAGATGGTTTAATACCAGCGTGGAGACACTGGTGGAAACGAATCCGGATATTATAATTATCAATGACTATGGCAGTGTGACTGTGGAGGAAAAGCTGGAATTCATAAACAGCAATCCGGCCCTTCGGGATGTCCCCGCCGTAAAGAATCAGGCATATCTGACCATTCCTCTTGTGGCAGTTATGCAGGATGTCCGTGCGGCCAGTGCCTGCAAAACCTTTGCACAATATTTCTACCCGGAATGCTTCCGGTAGGGGGAAAAGGGCGGAGACAGAATCTGCGGGGGCTGTTTCTGTTTCCGTCACTGACAGCGGTTTTGATGGTTTCCGCAGTTGTCACCATCAGTATCGGTTCTGCAGACATTCCGGTTTCTGCAGTATTCGGAATTTTAAAGGACTGTTTATTTCAGGGAGGAAGGGAGCTGGAAGAGGGGCTGTGGAGTATGCCGCATTTTCAGATTGTCTGGAATATCCGGCTTCCCAGAGTTCTCTTTGCAGCTCTGTGCGGGACAGGGCTGGCAGTGTGCGGCAGCGCCATGCAGTCTCTGGTGCTGAATCCCATTGCTGACCCTTATATTTTAGGAATCTCATCAGGTGCCTCGGCAGGAGCGGCCTGGGCGCTTTTGGCGCCTCTTCCCATCCTGCCGTTTGCCGCCGGACAGTATCAGACGACAGTTATGGCGTTTTTGGGAGCCCTGCTTTCTTCTTATGTGGTTTATTTTATGGCGAAAATGGCGGGAGGCGGGAAGCTGCAGCCTGTGACGTTGCTGCTTTCGGGAACTGCGGTTAATGCGGTTATGAGCGCGGTCACCAGTTTCCTTATCTTTTTGGCGAAAAGCCCGGAAAGCATTGCTGCGGTTTACAACTGGCAGATGGGAAGCATCGCCTCCGCCCAGTGGAAGACCCTGGCGCTTCCGGCTGTGGGCACTATGGGAGGAACCGTGATATTTACCTTGTGCGGAAAGCATTTTAACATGATGATGATGGGGGATGAAGATGCTCAGGCTTTGGGACTTCAAGTGAAGGTTTTTCGGAGTGCCATGTTTTTTCTCTGTTCGGTTGTGGTGGCATCTCTGGTGTCTGTCACTGGTATTATCGGTTTTGTGGGGCTCGTAGTTCCTCATGTGGTCCGGCTTCTTTCCGGCACCAGCGATAATCGTCTGATTATTCCTCTGTGTGCCCTTACAGGCAGTATCTACCTTATATGGGCGGATGCTTTTGCCAGAAGTGCATTTGGGGCGGCGGAGATTCCCCTTGGAATTATTACCGCATTTGTGGGTGCGCCGTTTTTCTTGTTTCTGATGATTCGAAAGAGCACCGGCGAAAACTCTTTGTGACCGGGCGGGACGTTTGAGACGGTGCAGGGAAATTTAGGAGAGGTTCTAAAAGGACGGGGAGAGAAAAGGGATGAAACTGTCTTATGAAGATATTCATGTGCGGCTGGGAGGCAGGGAGATCGTAAAGGGAATCAGCCTGACAGCCAGGGAAGGGAAGGTTACCGGGATTCTCGGGCCTAACGGATGCGGGAAGTCTACATTGATTAAAACTACCTTTGATATCTGTCATCCATACAGCGGGAAAATTCTGGCAGATGGTAAGGACACTGCCGGGATGGGAGCGAAACGGCTGGCTTCTATGATTGGATATGTAGGACAGGATGCAGGCAGTATGTTTGATTTTTCGGTTGCCGATGTGGTGTCTATGGCTATGTATGCAAGAAAAGACAAAAGCCGTCCGGCGAAAGAGGTGGTGCATCAGGCGCTTGAGGAGTTAAAGATGTCCCATCTGGCAGAGCGCAGTATTCTTTCTTTGTCTGGAGGTGAGAGGAAACTGGTATTTATTGCCCGTGCCGTTGCGCTGGGGGCGGATACGCTGATTCTGGATGAACCTACCAATCATCTGGATATCCGTCATCAGCTGTTTTTGCTGGATTATCTGAAACAGAGCGGCAGGACGGTTTTGATTGTGCTCCATGATTTGAGGCTGGCGTCCCATTATTGCGACTGGATTTATCTTTTGAAAGACGGAAGGGTGGAGGCCGAGGGAACGCCTCTTAAGGCCCTTCGGTCAGAATGTGTCCGTCAGGTGTTTGGTATCTGCGGAAATGCCTGCAGGAATCAGGATGGGCAGATGGATTTTTCCCTATTTTCTGGAAAGTGGGGAGAGGAATAACTTTATTGTACATTAGAGCGGCTTAATTTTTTAAGCGGCTTTTTTAATGGGAATTCCTTTTGAAGATGTTCGGACGGCAAGGTCATTCTCTCGTTGGGCTACGTTATCTCTGGCAGTAAAACGTTAATGAAATGACATTGGTTCAGACGGCGGGGAATCAGACATGAATTTCGGTAAAATTTTATGTACTGCTTGACAAGAAATGCCAGAAGTAGATAAGATGATACTATGGGATTTCGGCAGGGGGAGAGACATGGAGATTGGGGGAAAACGGGTGGTTCTTCGGGAGATTGAGGAACAGGATGAAGAGATGCTTTTACACTTGAATAAGGTGCCGGAGGCTGGGAAAGTGACGGGAGGTTATTCAAGCCAGGTTTCCTATGCCCACCAGATGGATTGGTTCCGTTCTCTGGCAGATGGTGCCGGGAATGTCCGCAGCATAATTGCGGACAGAAAGAGGCGGGCAGAGGGATTGGGAATTCTTGTGCTTTCGGATGTGGATTTGAGAAATGGGACGGCAGAGATTTACATAAAGCTTATAAGGTCTGCCAGAGGCAAAGGGTACGGAGAAGAAGCGGTAAAGGCTGTGGTTTCTTATGGATTTCGGGAGCTTAAGTTAAAGCATATTTATGCAAATATTCTGGAAAGTAATATGGCTTCCCGCAGGTTGTTTGAGGCGTGCGGCTTTCGTAAGGAGAGTGTGCATCAAAGCAAGGCTTATAAAGACGGACATTACGAGAATGTGTGTTGTTATGGGATAAGCTATGAGGAACACTTCATATAGGATTGAGTGAAAACAGATATATCCTGTGGCTGTTTTTTGCCGGTTCCTTCAGCGGATGAGTATTGGAGACCGTAATGGCGCATTGAAGGCCGATAAGACGGAATAAGCGTGTGGTGGCAGAGAGAATCCGATTTATGTCTCTGCCGCCCTGCATTCTTCTATTACGGAGATACCGATTCCGGAAGCGTTCAATCCTACATGACAGGCAATGCTGCAGGAGAGAGGGAAGTAATAGACCGGAATCTTTGGAAAGGCAGACTGTACCATATCCTGCCAGCGGTGGGCATCCTCTTCCTTTTCAAAGGTTCCGGCTGTTCCAATCTTCAGCTGTTTGAAAGGAATATCGGAAAAACGGGCTGCAATATCTGCCTGGAGAGCCTCAATCATTTTTTTCTCACTCTGTTTGATTCCCCGGACTTTGGCGAAGGAATCCAGTTTTTCCCCCTGAATGGTAAGCACCGGCTTGATATTCAGGACGTTGGCAATGGCGGCGGCGGAAGGAGTGATGCGGCCGCTTTTTTTCAGGTACTTTAGCGAGTTGACTGTGATATAGATGCTGGCATCATAAGCGTTGGATTCCAGGTTATGTTTGATCTCGCAGGCGGAAAGTCCCTGGTCGGCCAGAGCTTTTGCATCAAGAACCGATTCCATAAGGGTGACTGAAATCCGGTGATTGTCTACAACCCACACTTTGGAATCATATTCTGAGGCGAGCTGCATGGCATTGGAGCAGGAGCCGCTGAGTCCGCTGGACATGGGAATATAAACAATCTCGTCATACCCGTCACTTAAGACCTTGTCCCACAGTTCCATAACGGCTCCGGGGGAAGGCTGGGAGGAGGAGACCTCTCTGTCATCCAGAAGGGCACGGTACAATTGCTGGTGGGTGATATCAACGCCTTCCAGATAATTCTGTTCGTCTATGATTACGGGCATGGGGAGCACATAGATGCCGTATTTTTTTCCCCTTTCTACGGTGATTCCACTGTTTGTATCGGTTAAGACTGCTGTTTTCATAAGATTCTCCTTAAATTGACAAATTGGTTATTTGTGTTAAACTGATGTGAAACAACTGTATCACATAAAACGAAATTCAACAAGATCTGTATGTGGTACAAAATGGGTTAAATTGTATCAGATAAATAAAATGCCGGGGAATACGGCAAGATGGAGAATGTATGGATAAACGGAAAGAGGCAAATCTGCGGGTCAAGAGCAGCATTGTGAAGGCATTGCTGACATTAATGCATGAAAAAAGCTTTTCAGATATTTCAATTTCAGAACTGATTGAGACAGCAGGAGTGGCAAGAATTTCTTTTTATCGGAATTATGATTCTAAGGAAGACGTTCTTCTCACCCTGATTGAGGATGTGCTGGAACAGTATTGGGATGCCATTGACGGCAGCGAGGAGAAATATTTTACCTATGAAAATGTGTGCAGAGGTTTTCAATATTTAAAGAAGTACGGCAGTTTTGTGCTGGATCTGTATGAGTTTGGATATGGATCCATATTGCTGGAGCGGTTAAACTGGTTTCATGAGCAGATTGCAGGAACCATGCCCAACCGTTCCATTGAGAAGTATCAGATTTACATGTATATAGGCGCGTTGTATAATACGGCAATTGTATGGCTGCAGAATGGTGCAAAGGAGAGCGCAGAGGATCTTGCAGGTATTTTTTGTAAAATGTGGGGGATTTGATGAGGGGACTGCAGCCTGATACTCATGGACAGATAGACAGGGCTGATGTTATCAGATAACAGTACTGTTTAAAAATGCCTGGATATAAGGAAGGGCAGCACCGATGGAAATATTATGCCTGGGCATTCTGCTTATCAGAAGAAAATCATGTTCTTCCTCAAAAGGGGTCATTTGCTGAATCTGCGCATGAAGAAAATCGATATCTTCCTGGCACAGATACTGGGCCAGGTATCCTCCCAGAATAAAATCCGTATCATAAATCAAATGAAGCATATTGACGGCTTTGGCTAGATTGGTGAGAAACTCGTTCCAGCGTTTTAAGGCGGAAGGCTCTTTTTGCCGTACATTTGCAAAAAACATTTCCGGTGTTTCGGATTCATCAAGGAGCGATGTCAGAGACAGCAGAGTTTCCATGCATCCCCTTTTGCCGCAGTAACATTTGACGCCGTTTGGCTGCATCTGAATGTGCTCTATGGTGGAGCTGTGACCGTGCTTTCCGGCAAGTATAATGCCTTTGGAGATAATGGCAGCCCCAAGGTGTCTGCTTAGAGACAGATAGAAGGCATCTGTAAGTTCCGGCCAGGCCCACAGTTCCGAGATAGCAGCGCTGTCTGCGTCATGGATAAAGGAACATGGATATGGAAGGCGGAGGGAAAATTCCGTAATAGACAGCCCGGTGCATGACAGGATTTCACCGTATAGTATGGTCTTCTTATCCGGTGTTACCAGTCCCTGCACGGCAAAGCCAATACCAAGAATCTGCTCATCCGCCGTTCCAAGTGAAGCTTTAAACTCCAGTATTTTATTGCTGACTGCCTGAAAATAGGAGTCATTGGGTTCGAAGGAAATCCTATACTCCATTCGGCCTATTTTTTCACCATACAGATTTACGGCGATCAGGTTCACTTCTTTTTTTAAGATTTCTACTCCGAGGCTGATGCGGTAATCGGGAACAATGGAATAAGCAAAAGCTTTTCTTCCCACATATTCCGTATCAATCAGCCCGTTTTTTTGTACCAGCCCATCCTGCTCCATAGCTGTTAAATTGGCGGTGACCGTAGGACGGCTTAAATGGAGCGCATAGGAGATATCCTGCTGGGAAACCTTTCTGTTTTTATAAATAAAATCATAGATCAAGCTGCGGTTATTTTGTCGGATTTGATTTGGTGTAATACTTCTTTTCATAAACTCATCCTTTATTTTGTAAAATGATTTTATAAAATAGTATTATAGCATGGAGCACAGTGGGAAATCTATTGGATAATCTATATAATTTAGAGATCGAAAAATTGTACAATATGTCCTATTGACGAAACGAAGTTTCTCTCCTAATATGTAATTATATTTTGATAAATGATTTTACAAAATTATTTTAAGAAGGAGAATATCATGGGAATTATTGAAAAAATGAGACTGGACGGAAAAAAGGGGTTTGTAACAGGAGGGGCGAGAGGCATCGGTAAGAGTACGGCAACTGCATTTGCAGAAGCCGGTGCGGATGTGGCCATCGTGGATGTGGACTATGAAGAGGCGAAAAAGACAGCGGCAAAGCTGGCAGAAGAAACAGGCAGAAAAGTGATTGCAGTCCGGACAGACTGTACCGATAAGGAGCAGGTGGATACGATGGTGGCCCTGGTTGTGAAGGAATTGGGAGGACTTGATTTCTGTCACAACAATGCAGGAATCTGTATCAATGCGCCGGCAGAGGAGATGACTTATGAGCAGTGGAATAAGGTCATCAACATTAATTTAAACGGAATTTTTCTGACAGACGTCGCGGCAGGAAAATATATGCTGGAGCATGGCGGCGGTTCCATCATTAACACAGCTTCCATGTCCGCCCACATTGTTAATGTGCCTCAGCCTCAGTGTGCATACAATGCTTCGAAGGCAGGAGTTATCCAGCTGACAAAATCGCTGGCAATCGAATGGGCCGCGCGCGGTGTCCGCGTAAACAGCATCAGTCCGGGATATATCGGGACGGAACTGACACTGAATTCTCCGACTTTGATTCCTCTGATTGAAAAATGGAATGCCATGGCCCCTCTTGGAAGAATGGGAAGGCCGGAGGAACTTCAGTCTATCTGTGTCTATCTTGCCGGAGATACCAGCTCCTTCACCACAGGGGCGGACTTTGTGATTGACGGCGCATTTACCTGCTTTTAAACTTTAAGTATTTCTGAGTGCATTTAGGCGGGACAAAACAAATGCCTTACCCTCTTGATAATCAATTATCTGAATACCAACAGGATAAGGCACAAATGAGGAGCTGATTCAACTTATCAGATACTTAACTGAAACCCTTTGCCAATGGTTTCGCTGCTTTTTGTAATCATAATGAATGCAGAAGGTTCCGTTTTGCGGATGTATCTCTGTAAAAGCACGGCCTGTCTTGGATCAAGAGCACAGAGGATAATGGTTTTCCCTTCATGGGTATAAATCCCTTCTGCATGATAAATGGTAGCGCTTCGATGCAGCACATCCTTGATGAAGGTGCAGATAGGAGCGGGATCATCGCAGATAATAGTAAAATATTTGCTTAACTTCATCTGATCCAAAGTCTGATCCACAAAGATGGACTTGGCAATCAGGCCGCATACGGAAAACAGACCTGTGGGCACATCAAAAACCAGGAATGACAGCGCCACGATTGCAGTATCCGTAAGAAGCAGAGCCATGCCAATATCAACGGTGGAATATTTTTTCAAAATCATGGCAATGATATCCGTTCCGCCGCCGGACGCATTGACATAGAACAGTATGGCAGCAGCCACAGCCGGAAATGCGATGGCATACAAAAGTTCCAGAATAGGCTCATGGGTGAGCGGAGCATTAAGAGGAAACTTCCATTCCATCACGCTTAAGACTACGGAAGAGAGAATCGTGGCATAAGTGGTTTTTATGCCGAATCCCTTTCCAAGCATCACGAATCCGACCACTAGAAGAACCAGGTTGATGACAAGATTAATCTGGCTGGCCGGGATTCCAAGGAGACTGTTGAGGATAACAGCCAGACCGGAAACGCCGCCAAAGGAAAAATGGTTTGGAAATTTGAATACATAGATTCCAACATCCATCAAAAGAATGGCGAAAGTAATCAATCCGTACTCATAAAAAACTTTAGATACTGTTTTACGATTCATAATCATATTCTCCCCTAAAACATACCCTTACATGATTAAAATAATACAAAATTTCCAAATTGTAAAACAGGTTTTTGTTGATAATGCCACAACCTTTTTATTGTGGCTGTGGGAGACTGACAGTGTCCGAACGGCGGCCCAGCGCTTTTTTTATGATATTGACAATGTCATTTTGCGGAATGATAGGAGTATGGTCTTTATATTGTGCAACAGAAATGGAGGGGTGGGTGCAGGGATAGTTCAATTCATAGACTTCCAGCTTCCCTCCCTGTTTTTCGGACAGAAGGCCGTCAAGAAGGAAGGAAGGATAGAATACAGCCCCGATTCCGTTGACACACATTTCACCGATGGTTTCAATATTTTCCGTCTCAAGCAGAATATTTGGCTTCCAGTTTTCCTCTTTAAAAATCCGGTTGGAAATCTCCCGGGAAATGTTGCCCTTTTTATTCAGAAGAAAAGGAATCTCTTCCATGCAGGAGATTTTTCCCTCCTTTTTTAAGGTTTCCCGAATGGACTGGCAGTTCTCATAGCGGTCCAGCAGTGTGGAAGAAACCACCAGAAGGATTTTTTCCGGAAACAGCGGAACGTACACAATGTCCGGAGAAGAGGCGGTTTCGTGAATGATGGCAAAATCAATGGTCTTTTTAATCAATGCCTGTTCCAGCTGTTCTACATTGTCCTCCAAAACCCGGATTTCTATAAGAGGATATTTCTCCATGAAAATCGGAAGTATCTTGGGAAGGAGAAGATGGCCTCTGGTGTGTGAGATGCCGATGGTCAGTTCTCCACGTTTCCCTTCTTTGATATCTTTTAACTCAGTGAAAAGATTGGAGTAATCTTTTAACAGCTTCTGTGCATGGCGGTAGAAAACCTCGCCGGCGTAAGTCAGCTTTAAGGAGGGCTTCCGCATAAAAAGGGGAACGTCCAGTTCTTTTTCTATCACTGCAATATGGCTGCTGAGAGCCTGCTGGCTGATGAAAAGCTTTTCAGCAGCTTTCGTAAAATTCAGTTCATCTGCGACTGCAAGAAAATAGGTCAGATTTTGACAGTTTAGCATCATGTATTTCTCCCGGTATTCGGAATATATTTCAATAATAAGAAGAAGTTTTACCATAAAAGACAGGGTTTTCAATCGTACAGTTTACAATATACAATATAGTTTGGAAATGTCAATAGATACGTTGGCTTTAAATGGGAAGAAAGTTTTGGTTGTTTACAGGGGAGAGGGGTGGTATGATAGCAAATGCGAGTTATTATATGATGATATGAGGAAGGATAAGATGAAATTACTTTTTAAGCAACGGCTTTTTTCATGGTTTGACAGCTACGACATCTATGATGAACAGGGCAACACCGTGTATGTGGTGAAAGGACAGCTGGCCTGGGGCCATTGTCTGAAGATTTTTGACGGGGCGGGAGCGGAAATCGGTATGGTGCAGGAGCGTATTTTTACCATGTTGCCTAAATTTGAGATGTATTTAAGGGGAGCGTATCTGGGCTGTATCAGCAAGGAATTTACATTTTTTAAACCCAAGTATAATATTGACTGTAATGGCTGGCATGTGGACGGGGATTTTTTCGAATGGGATTATTGGGTTCTGGACAACAGAAACGTATGTGTGGCTCAGGTGTCAAAACAGCTGCTTAACTGGACGGATACGTATGTGATTGACGTGCCGAATCCGGAGGATGCTCTCTGCGCCCTTATGCTGGTTCTTGCCATTGATGCGGAGAAATGTTCGCGGAAGTGATTGCGGCGGCGGGAGTTTTTTTGGTACGCGGCAGTCACCGGGGCGGAAATATCCTTGCCGGGGCCAGTCCGGATGGATACTTCCCGATGCGGCCAGGCTGGAGATAATGTGATAACGCAAACAAAAAAGGTGTAAACCCACAAGTCTGGATTTCCATCTGTTGCGTTGTTGTCGGTCAACGATGCCACCGCATCGCCTCCCTCCGCCGCCTTGCAGACTGAAAATTCATTCTGCGTGAAAGGTATCGGTAATTAGTGTGGGTTATACTAGTATAACTCGCTTTAAATAACCTTACATTTCGCTGGTCTGCTTTCCCGATAGCACAAAGGAAAAATACTCAGCGTAGCACCACTACGCCTCCGTTTTTTCCTTTGCACTCTCGAAAAAGCATCCTTACCGAATATGAAAGGTATTTAAATCGAGTTATACTAGAAATCGAATGGGTTCCATGGTACAATAAACAAGAGATAAAATCACAGTTGGAAGGAGAAGCTTAAATGGAAGAAAAGACTGCAAGATGTTCGAATCAGGAATGGCTGGATACAGCCTATGACAAGTTGCTGGTCAAGATGAAGGCTGAGTGTGAGCGGATAGGCACAAACATCCCCTATACTACTGGGAAGGACGGCAGATACCATGATATCACAGAAACTCCCTGGGGCAGGACACCGGACGGGGGCACTCATGTCGGATTCTGGACCAATGGCTTCTGGCCGGGAATGCTCTGGCAGATGTATGAAGCTACCGGGGACGAGGAATATAAGAAGGCGGCAGCAGGTGTGGAGGAGAGGCTGGATGTGCTGCTGAGAAGCGCCGAGACCGTAGATCATGATGTGGGATTTTTGTTCCTGTTATCTTCAGTAGCCAACTACCGTAAGACCGGAGATTTGGAGGCAAGACGCCGGGGACTTTTAGGTGCCAGCCTGTTGGCTTCCCGCTACAATCTGGACGGAAAATTTATCCGCGCCTGGCCGGATTCCATGGCTAAAATGGCTCAGAATTTCGGAGGCGGCGATGTTCGGGGCTGGATGATCATTGACTGTATGATGAATATCCCTCTGCTGTACTGGGCTTCTGAGGAGACGAAGGATCCCCGCTTTAAGAAAATTGCTGTCAACCATGCCAAGACTGCCCAGCAGTATGTTGTCCGGCCGGACGGAAGCTGCAACCATATCGTAGCTTTTGACCCGGAAACGGGAGAGTACCTTACCAACCCCGGAGGACAGGGGTACGGGCAGGGTTCCTCCTGGAGCAGAGGCCAGTCCTGGGCCGTGTACGGCTTTGCCTTAAGCTACCGCCATACGGGGGATGAGTCTTTCTTAAACACTGCCAAGCAATGCGCGCATTACTGTATTTCCAACATGGCTGTCAATGACTGGCTGCCCCTGGTGGATTACCGCCAGCCAGCCGACCCGTTAAAATATGACTCCACTGCCGCTATGTGTACTGCCTGCGGTCTTTTGGAAATTGCCGGCCATGTTAAGGAGAATGAGGCCAGATTCTATACCGAGGCGGCATACCGTATTCTTCGGGCATGCGACGAGAAGTTTGCCAACTGGGATCCGGAGCAGGATGCCATCACTACCGGCGGCACGTTCTTCTACCATGATCCGGACGGAACCAATACGGAAGTGCCTATCATATACGGAGACTATTTCTTTATTGAAGCGATTCTGCGTCTGAAGGGGAAGGCATTGTTTGAGTGGTAACCCATAATTCTTAAAAGGCTATGACAGCAACAGTTATAGCTTTTTTTCATGAACCAATACAGTTATGGGGCCAAAGCATAATTCATGTAAATAGGGAGAGGCGCAGATATTAACTCTTGACATTTCCCGGCACTATAAGTAAAATAAAAACGATTCCCGATATCTGCGTGACGGGGTATGCCTTTCACAAAGAACAGGAAGAGAAAAATAGAAAATCGTGCACTGACACAAGGAGATTCCGAGGTGGAAGTTCGTAGGAAGAAGGGCTTATGCTTTTATTTTTATGCCCGGAATATGTCTGTTGGTGCATCCTTTTCAGGGTGTATTTTTTTATGCACAGTTTCGTGATGAAAGGAGAGGGTGGTTAAGTGGCACTGAATCAGACGCCGGCGGCACAGAGAATTCACATCGGATTTTTCGGGCGGAGAAATGCGGGAAAATCCAGTCTTTTAAATGCGGTTACCGGGCAGGAACTGGCAGTGGTTTCAGAAGTAAAAGGAACTACCACGGATCCGGTCTACAAGACAATGGAGCTTCTGCCCCTGGGGCCGGTTATGATGGTGGATACGCCAGGGATTGATGATGAAGGAGAGCTGGGGAAGCTTAGGATGAAGAAAAGCAGGCAGGTTCTCAACAAGACGGACATTGCGGTACTGGTGATAGATGGAGGGACAGGAGAGACAGAGCAAGACCGGCAGATGGAGAAGCTGTTTCGAGAAAAACAGGTGCCTTTTGTGACCGTATATCACAAAGTGGACCTGTTGACTGAAGTGGAGCTTCAGGCACTTAGGGATTTTGAACAGACGGGAAAAGAGCATGACCATCCAGTCTTGTTCGTCAGTTCCAAAACCAGGGCTGGGATTTGGGAGTTAAAGGACTGCCTGGCTTCCATGAATCCTGAGACAGAGGAAAAGGATCTTCTGGAAGGTCTGGTAAAACCAGGAGATCTGGTAGTTCTGGTAACGCCTGTTGACAAGGCGGCGCCTAAAGGGCGCCTGATCCTGCCGCAGCAGCAGACCATACGGGCACTTTTGGATCACGGCTGCGTCTGCATGGTGACCCGGGAATCAGAGCTTCAGGAGACCCTTAGAAAGATTGGACAGAAACCGTCTCTGGTTATTACGGACAGCCAGGCATTTGGCATGGTATCAGCCATTGTACCGGATGACAGTTTGCTGACCTCTTTTTCGATTCTCTTTGCACGGTATAAGGGAAATTTAAAGCAGGTCATAGAAGGTGTCCGCATGTTGAATGAAATCCGGGACGGAGACAAAATCCTGGTTTCCGAGGGCTGTACCCACCACAGACAGTGCAACGATATCGGTACAGTGAAACTGCCAAGGTGGATTCAGAGTTATACGGGAAAGAAGATAGAGTTTTCTTATACTTCCGGAACCGGATTTGAGGAGGATTTAACTCCGTATCAATTGATTGTTCACTGTGGTGCCTGTATGTTAAATGAGCGGGAGATGAAATACCGTCTGGCATGTGCAAGGGACCAGAAAGTGGCGATGACAAACTACGGGATTCTGATTGCCCATATTCATGGAATATTAAAGCGAAGCCTGGCTCCTTTCCCGGATGTGGCAGCGCTCCTTGAGAATGAGAATTGTGACAGCCATGAATGACAGAGAGATAAATGGGGCTGTCCGCCGGGGAGTAAAAACAGCTGTGGGAATACTGATCCTTTTGGCAGTATGGCAGGCAGCGGCCAGAACCGGAATCTGGAGCGCCTATGTGCTTCCTCCTCCGGCCAAGGTGGCAAAGGCGCTGGCAGGCATGGTGGAGAGCGGAGTCCTGTTTCGCCATATCGGAGTCAGCTTCCGCCGGGTATTGGAGGGATTTTCCATTGCGTTTTTTATGGCTATGGCGGGAGGGATTGTGGTCAGCCAGAAACCATTTGCTGAGGAGTACTACGGGGGATTTCTGGAATTTATGAGAAATGTCCCTCCCATCAGTCTGATCGCTCTTTTGATACTGTGGTTCGGAATCGGGGAGACTTCCAAGATCATTATTATTGTGCTTGCTTCCTTTTTTCCCATGTATCTCAATATCCGAAAAGGATTTGTGTCCGGAAGCAGGAATCTTCTGGAAGTAGGAACGGTGTTTGGGCTGAGCAGCTGGCAGAAATTCTGCCGCATTATTCTGCCTTCTGCGGTTCCGGATATTCTGGTGGGAATGCGTATCGGATTGGGGTACAGCTGGAGGGCGATTATCGGTGCGGAAATGATTGCGGCGGCAAGCGGACTGGGTTACCTGATTTTAGATGCCCAGCAAATGTCCAGATCGGATAAGGTTATTGCCGGAATTGTGACCATTGGAACCGTAGGGATTCTCTGCGATAAGCTGTTTTTGCTGGTGATTCACAAGGTGGCAAAGATATGGGAGGAAGGCGGGACGGAATGAAAATTACAGATTTAAAGAAAGGCTATCAGGTGTCCGGCCGTTTTCTTCCTGTTCTTAAAGGACTGAATCTGGAAGTGGAAGAGCAGGGGATTACCGTGGTCCTGGGGCGGAGCGGATGTGGAAAGACAACGCTTTTAAGGCTGATTGCAGGGCTGGAGAAGGCTGACCTGGGGCGGATTCAGTGGGAAGAGCCCAAGGATGACGGTTTGGACGGCCGTACCGGTCATAAAACAGGGGTTATCTTTCAGGAACCCCGTCTGATGCCCTGGCTGACAGTGGAGAAAAATATTTTATTTGGAGTTCAAAATAGGGAGCAAAACCTTCAGCCCCTTCTTGAACTTACCGGCCTTGCTGGCTTTGAGAAGGCCCGTCCCTCTCAGCTTTCTGGCGGAATGAAGCAGAGAGCGGCCCTGGCAAGGGCCCTGGCCTATGAACCGGATTATCTTTTGATGGATGAGCCCTTTGCGGCGCTGGATTATTTTACCAGGGCTCAGATGCAGCAGGAACTTTTGAATATATATAAGAAGCAAAAGAAGGGGATTCTGTTTGTGACCCACAGCATTGAGGAGGCTTTAACAATAGGAACCCATATTGTGGTTCTGGAAAACGGGATCTGCGAAAGAGAGTATCATCTGGAGACACTGGCTTTTCCCAGGGATTTATTGTCCGGACAGCTTATTGAGTTAAAGCGGGAATTGATTGAACGAATGTAACCCTTCACAGGGTATCTGAAAAAATATTTATTTGGAGGTAATGATTGATGAAAAGAAATGTAACTGCACTGATATTGACGGCAGCTATGGCTGTTGTTTCTCTGACAGGCTGTGGGGGGCAAGGCGGCAGCACCAACACGGCTGCGGCCCAGACTACGGCTGCAGCTCAGGAGACAAAGGCGGAGACGGAAGGAGGAAGCAGCGCGGCAGATGGAAGCGGCGGGGAAGAAGAAAACAATACGGAACCGGAAAAGGATAAGACAGAAGCTGTTTTGGCGGAGGAAAAGGGAACCATTGCCGTGACTTATGTGAAGTCTCCTTTAAATGTTCCGTCTATCGTGGAGAAAGACCAGCAGATTTTTGCAAAGGAATTCGGAAAACTGGGGTATGGCGTGACATATTCGGATCTGACTACCGGGCCGGAACAGACTCAGGCCCTGGCCTCTGGAGATATTCAGTTTCTCTATGCCGTTGGCGCGACTTCTGTGATTTTAGCGGCATCCAATGACGCGGATATTAAGATTATCAGCACATACAGCCGGTCTCCGGAAGCGTTTAAGCTTTTCGGAAAGGATGACTCCATAAAGTCTCCAGAAGATTTAAAAGGTAAAAAAGTAGCAGGCCCCAAGGGAACTATTCTTCATGAACTTTTGGTGGCATATCTGGCAGGCGCAGGAATGACAGAGGAGGATATAGAATTTATGTCCATGGGAATTCCTGACGCTCAGGCTGCTTTGGCAGGCGGAAGCGTAGACGCAGCCCTCCTTGCAGGACCGGTTGCATACAATATGGAGAAGGACGGGTTTCCGGTTATTACCAATGGAACAGATTTGACAGAGGCCACCATTGTGGTAGCTGCCAGCGGTGACTATATTGACAGCCATCCGGAGGAAGTAAAGACATTTCTGGAGGCTCAGAAGCAGGTTCTTGATGTGATAGAAGCAGATACAAAAGCCGCTATGGAAGCTACGGCAAAGGAAACGGAACTGACCATAGACGCAGTGATGGAAATGTATCCCATGTATGATTTTGACATGACCATACGGGATTCGGATATTGAGGCCATGAAGAAAACCGTGGTCTTCATGAAGGAAAATGGGATGATTGAAAATGATGTGGATATAGAGGCATTGATTTGGAGAGCACAATAGGAGTTCTGGATGGCAAAGCTTGAAAGGCGGAGACGGCGATTATGAATGCAGTGGAAAAATTGATTGACGGACAGCTGATGAAGAAAGGGGATTTTCTGGAAATTCTTGCTGATTTTGGGGATGAAAGAACAATGGAACGTCTGACACGGGAGGCAGTCCGGGTAAGGAAGAAGCATTACGGGATAAAGGTATTTACCCGCGGTCTCATTGAGTTTACCAACTACTGCAAAAACAACTGTTATTACTGCGGAATCCGCGGCGGCAATCCCCACGCGGTGCGGTACCGCCTCACAAAGGAAGAGATACTGGAATGCTGTGAAGAAGGCTGGAGACTGGGATTTCGTACTTTTGTCCTTCAGGGAGGGGAGGATCCTTTCTATACGGATGAGAGGATGTTAGAGATTATCCGGGAAATAAAGGGACAATATCCGGATTGTGCTCTGACCCTTTCTGTGGGAGAAAAATCCCGCGAAAGCTACCGGCTGTTTCGGGAGTCCGGGGCGGACCGATATCTTCTGCGCCATGAAACGGCGGATGAAGCTCATTATGGGAAGCTGCATCCACAGACCATGAGTCTTAAACACCGCAAACAGTGTCTGTATGATTTAAAATCTCTGGGGTATCAGGTAGGGGCCGGGATGATGGTGGGGAGTCCGGGACAGACGATGGAGACTCTTGCCGAGGATCTGCTGTTTCTTCAGGAGCTGAAACCCCACATGGTGGGAATCGGTCCGTTTATTCCTCATCATGACACCTGCTTTGCCAAAGAACCGGCAGGAAGCGTGGAACAGACCCTGCACCTTCTGTCTGTCATCCGTCTGCTTCTTCCCAGAGTGCTTCTTCCTGCAACCACGGCTCTGGGAACGTTAGACCCTTTTGGAAGGGAAAAGGGGCTGGCGGCAGGGGCCAACGTTGTGATGCCTAATTTATCTCCAGTGAGAAATCGGAAGGACTATGAGCTGTATGACAATAAGATCTGCACCGGGGAGGAATCTGCCCAGTGCCGGGAATGCTTGGAGAGCAGGATAGCGGCGGTAGGTTATGAGATGGTTTCAGAGCGGGGGGATTTTCTAAATTGGAAATGAGGAGATTTCGGTGAATGCTTGAAAAACAGAAACGTTTATGCTATATTAATGGAAAAGAATCTGAGGGTGAGATGCCAAGGTGAAAGCTATGGTAAATCTTTCATTTTTATATTAACTATTCTTACAACAGGAAAGTGAGGATTGATGGTATGAAAGGATTTTTCAGTACGCCCAAAAAGGCAATTCTTTTGGTCTTTTGCATGGTGGCTGTGATTGCGGCTGTTAGCATAACCATTGTGAAAAGTACATTGATTACCAAGGCAGAGGCAAAGACGGTTGCTCTGAGAGATGCCGGTTTGAGCGAAGGGGAAGCATCGGCTCTGCGTGCACGGCTTGAATTTGACGACGGACGTTTTCAATATGAAGTTGATTTCTACAATAATGGCACAGAGTATGAATATTTAATTCAGGCGAAGGACGGCGATATTATTGCAAGAGATGTAGAGGGAGAAGCAAATGGCAATCATTATGGACAGGAAATGCAGCAAAATGCCAAAAGTCAGCCGGATGTGGATGGAGACCGTTTTATGCAGCCGCGGGAAGCTGCGGTGAATCAATCTGCCGCCGACGGAAATATCTCCATGGAATCCCAGGAAACTACAACGAATCAGCCTGCTGCAGGAGGAAACAGCTCTGTACAGCCGCAGGGAAAATCTGTTGAGGAGGCGAAGGCAGCAGCTCTCAGGGATGCAGGTTTGTCCGAAGCAGACGTCACATTTAAAAAAGCAGAACTTGATTATGACAATGGAATACAGGTCTATGATATTGAATTTTATACTTCCGATGGGGAATACGATTACGAAATCAATGCTTCTGATGGGACAGTGCTTGAAAAGAGCATTGAGCAGTTTCGGACTCCGGCGAATCCGGCAGACACCTCCTCTTATATCGGAGTTGACCAGGCAAAGGAGATTGCTTTGAACCATGCTGGCCTGAACGAATCGGATGTCCGGTTTGAAAAAGCAAAGCTGGAGCATGATGACGGCGGAGCGGAATATGAAGTGGAATTCTATTTCGGCAGGACAGAGTATGATTATACCATCGATGCAGTTTCCGGGAATATAATCGAGCATAATGTGGATTACGACTGAAGATATGACAGACACCGATTGCATTGAGGAAGAAAAAACATCGCGCAGCTTGTATTGAAATATGCGTTTTGGACCTGATTTTGGATCCGTCAGAAAATTTAGGCTGTACATTACAGAGAGAGTATGCTATAATCTCGGTACGAATTGTTCCGGCGTCGGCAAAGCAATGTTAAAGAAAGGGCAAGAGCCGTGTGCATAACATTTTAATAGGATAAACGAGATTGCAAAGGTGCAAAGTTTTTAATCAGAAGATTAAGACCCTGCACCTTTTTGTGTGCAAAGGGGCGGAAGGGCTTTGTGCCGTCGCTGGCCAGCTTTTAATCTGACGGCAGGACAGCACATTTTCCTGCCCCTGCTGGACAAACAAGGAATTTTCGTTTATAGTATCTGTAAATTATGGACCAGGAGGTAGAGACATTGATATCACTGTATGAAGGCGGCGTCTATCTGGTTAGAGGGACGAAGCTTATTCCCGAAAAAGAGAAGGACAGAGTGAAGCTTCTGACCGGACAGGAGGCGGACAAGGAGGCTGCAAGGAAGGAGACCATCGCCTATTCCATATTGCAGTCCCACAATACATCCGGGGACATGGAGCAATTAAAGCTCCGTTTCGATTCCATGGCATCCCACGACATTACATTTGTAGGAATTGTGCAGACGGCCAGAGCGTCAGGCATGGAGCAGTTTCCCATTCCCTATGTGCTTACCAACTGCCACAACACTTTGTGTGCGGTGGGAGGCACCATCAATGAGGACGATCACATGTTCGGCCTTTCGGCGGCAAAGAAATACGGCGGCATCTATGTTCCGCCTCATATTGCCGTGATTCACCAGTATATGAGAGAGAAGATGGCCGGCTGCGGACAGATGATTCTGGGATCCGACAGCCATACCCGCTACGGCGCGCTGGGAACCATGGCTGTGGGAGAGGGCGGCGGCGAGCTGGTAAAGCAGCTTTTAAGAGATACATACGATGTAAAATACCCGGAGGTGGTGGCCGTGTATCTGGACGGGGCGCCAAGGCCGGGAACAGGGCCTCAGGATATTGCGCTGGCTATTATCAAAGCCGTGTTTAAAAACGGCTATGTGAAGAACAAGGTGATGGAGTTCGTGGGGCCGGGAGTCAGTTCTATGACCACAGACTACCGCAACGGTGTGGACGTGATGACCACGGAAACCACCTGCCTTACCTCCATCTGGAGAACCGATGAAGACACAAAGGCCTATCTGGCAAAGCATCACAGAGAGGAGGCCTACAGAGAACTGTCTCCTGGGGACATGGCCTATTACGACGGCTGTGTGTATGTGGATCTTTCCACGGTAAAGCCTATGGTCGCCCTGCCTTTCCATCCAAGCAATGCCTATGAGATCGATGAACTGAAAGAGAATCTCACCGATATTTTAGGGGAGGTGGAGCAGCAGGCGAAACATGTGTCCGGCGGCAAGGCTTCTTTTACCCTTCTGGATAAAGTGAAAGACGGAGAGCTGATGGTGCAGCAGGCGGTTATCGCAGGGTGTGCCGGAGGTACCTACAGTAATATTATGGAAGCAGCCCAGGCTTTAAAAGGCAGAAGCTGCGGCAGCGATGCATTTTCCCTGGCAGTGTACCCTTCTTCCCAGCCGGTGTTTGCGGATCTGGTGAAGAAGGGAGCCGTATCGGATTTGATGGATGCAGGAGCCATTATCCGCACTGCATTTTGCGGGCCTTGCTTCGGGGCAGGGGATACGCCCTGCAACAACGGCTTAAGCATCCGCCATACTACCAGGAATTTCCCCAACCGGGAAGGATCAAAGCCAGGCAGCGGACAGATGGCCGCTGTGGCCCTGATGGATGCCAGATCCATTGCGGCTACGGCTGCCAACAAGGGGCGTCTGACCTCAGCCTGGGAGATGGACGGCTGGGATCAGGTGCCGGAATATACATTTGACGACAGCTCTTATAAAAACCGTGTGTATTTCGGTTTCGGAGAGGGAGACGAAAGCCGTGAACTGGTCTATGGACCCAACATTAAGGACTGGCCGAAGATGAGTCCGCTGGCGGAGAATATCCTCTTAAAAGTCTGCTCCCGGATCATGGATCCGGTGACAACCACAGACGAGCTGATTCCTTCCGGGGAGACCTCCTCCTACCGTTCCAATCCTCTGGGGCTGGCGGAATTTACCCTTTCAAGAAGAGATCCGGAGTACGTTGCCAGGGCCAAGGAGGCATTTGTCCCTGAAAAAGCCAGGACAACGGAGGGAGAGGCGAAGATTTTTGAGACAGAGCCGGCTCTGGAGGCTGTCTATGAGCAGATCCGCCACATCCCCGGCAGTGAGCAGGTGAGGGCAGAAGAGGTGGAGATCGGAAGTATGATTTACGCGGTAAAACCTGGTGACGGCTCTGCCAGAGAGCAGGCGGCCAGCTGCCAGAGAGTGCTGGGAGGCCTTGCCAATATCTCCAGGGAGTATGCAACAAAACGATACCGCTCCAATGTGATCAACTGGGGGATGATTCCTTTCCAGATGGAGGGGGAGCCGGACTTTCAGGTGGGAGATTACATCTATGTACCTGGCATCCGCACCGCCCTGGAGGGGGATTTAAAGAATATCGCCGCCTATGTGATACATGGTTCCAGCACCAAAGAGCTTTGCCTGTATATCGGAGAGATGACGGAAGAAGAAAGGGAGATTGTGAAGGCCGGCTGCCTTATTAATTACAACAGAAACAGACAGAAAGGATGATAGCCTGTGATTAAAGATAGTTATCTGGCACAATTTTATGGGAAATCCCAGAATTATACGGAAATCCCTAATGAATGGTACAGGGAATACAATGTGAAGAAGGGCCTGCGCAACGAGGACGGGACCGGTGTGCGCATCGGTCTTACCAGGGTATCTGACGTTGTGGGCTACGAGGAGACAGAGGAAGGGATCAAGGCAACCCCCGGAAAGCTGTACTACCGGGGCATTGACGTGGAAGCTTTGGTGAACGGAAAAAGAGGAAGCCATTTCGGATACGAGGAGGTCTGTTTCCTGCTGCTTTTCGGATATCTTCCGAAGAAAAAGGATTTGGACTGTTTCTGTAATATTATCAGAGAGTGCTATGAGATACCGGATGAATTTGTGGAGATGAATCTGCTTCGCATGCCTGGCACCAATCTGATGAATAAGCTGCAGGATGCGGTGCTTACTCTGTATAATTATGATGAGGATCCAGACAACACAGGGGTCTATGAGACTCTGGTAAAGGGCATCAACCTGTTAGCCAAGCTGCCTTCCATCGCCTGCTATGCTTACCAGAGCAAGGTCCATTATTATGAGAGGGACAGCCTGTTTATCCACTATGCAAACCCCCAGTATTCCATTGCGGAGAATTTCTTAAGCCTTCTGCGCAAGGATCAGCATTTTTCCGTGAAGGAAGCAAGCCTTCTGGATACTATCCTGATGCTTCACGCAGATCACGGCGGCGGCAATAACTCCACTTTCACCAACGTGGTCATTGCCTCCACCGGCACGGATATTTATTCTACTATGTCAGGCAGTATCGGCTCCTTAAAAGGCCCACGCCACGGCGGCGCCAACATAAAGGTGGCGGAAATGATGGATGCGGTGCTTCAGGAAGCGGGAGGTTATGAGGCAGACGATTCCTGGATCCGCCAGGCGGTGGAAAAGCTGCTTGAGGGGAAACTGTATGACCGCTCCGGCCTGGTCTACGGCTTCGGCCATGCGGTTTACACTATCTCTGATCCCAGGGCCGATATGCTGAGAGAGTGCTGTATCGCCGTGGCAAAGGAGAAGGACCTGATGACAGAGCTGGAATTCCGCATGCGGTTTGAAACCATTGCCAGACAGGTGATGGAAGAGAAAAAGGGTAAGCCTCTTCCCGCCAATGTAGATTATTACAGCGGCTTTGCCTATGAGATGCTGGGAATCCCCAGGGATCTGTACACGCCTCTGTTTATGTGCAGCAGGACAGTAGGCTGGCTGGCCCACAACATTGAGAATAAGCTTTACGACGGCCGCATCATGCGGCCGGCCACCAAGTATGTAGGCGGTGAGAATCAGGAATACGTGCCGATGGAGGACAGATAGATGAGCAATACAATTACGGTATTTAAAGGGGACGGCATCGGCCCGGAGATCACAGATGCGGTGCTGAAGATTTTAGACGAGGCGGGGGCTGGCCTTGCCTATGAGATTTTTTCCGTGGGAGAGGCGGAATTTGAGGCCCACGGAGAGCTGATTCCCCAGGAGGGATTTGCCTCCTTTGAAAAAAACAGGGTGCTATTAAAATCTCCCATCACCACCCCTGTGGGGAAGGGGTTCCGCTCCCTTAATGTTATGATGCGCAAGAAATACGACCTTTACGCCAACATTCGCCCGGCCCGCTCCAACAGTGCTGTAAAGACACCATTTGAGAATGTGGATATTGTGATATTCAGGGAAAATACAGAGGATCTCTATGCCGGTATAGAGGAGATGGCGGATGAAGATACTGCCCGCTCCATCAAGATCATTACCAGGAAATGCAGCCAGAGAATCATAAAGGACGCCTTTGATTATGCGGTGCGTCAGGGCCGCAAAAAGGTTACCTGCGTCCACAAGGCCAATATTATGAAGCTGTCTGACGGCCTTTTCAGGGATGTGTTCTATGAGGTGAGCAGAGAATATCCCCAGATAGAAGCGGAGGATAAGATTGTCGACAATGTGGCCATGCAGCTTGTGATGAAGCCTCAGCAGTTTGACGTGATCGTGACGGAAAACCTGTATGGAGATATCCTGTCGGATCTGACCAGCGGACTTATCGGCGGCCTGGGGCTTCTTCCATCCAGCAATTTAGGTTGCGGCTATGCCATGTTCGAGGCGGTTCATGGAAGCGCCCCGGATATCGCCAAAAAAGGCATCGCTAACCCCACGGCGTTTCTGTGGTCTGCCTGCATGATGTTAGAACACATGGGCAAATCAGACTGCGCAGCCAGAATCAGGAAGGCAGTGGATCAGGTTCTTGCAGAAGGTACTGTGAAAACTCCGGATCTGGGCGGAAGGGCCACTACGGCAGAATATACGGAGGCGATTATCCGCCGGCTGTGTTAGTACCAGGAATAAAGGCGCCGGCCTTCCAGCTGCCGGATCAGAACGGGGACATTACATATGAGATGGGAGTAATGCCTGAATAAAAAAGGAGTTACTCCTTTTTGACAGCATATAATATTATATTATGATTATATAATACAGAGGAGAATGTGTATGATACCAGACAGCGGCAGTGGTAACTCCTAATATTCCGGAGGCACAGGTTCTCTCAGGCATGGTTATCCATGACAGCAAAGACATTGGGAATCCCAACACCCACGGAACCGGCTGCGCCCTGTCCAGCGCCATTGCCGCCAATCTGGCTAAAGGATATGACCTGCATTCCTCCATCGGACTGGCCAAGGAGTATCTTACCAGCGCTTTGGAAGCTATGCTGGATCTGGGAAAGGGGAGCGGGCCTATGAACCATGGATTTTATCTGCAGGGAAAATATGTACAGCAGAGGGAGTGACTGAGGGGTGAAGAAAAAAGTGTACAAGCGAATTGATTGAATTCTGTAAACTGCTTGTATATAAAAGTTTATCTATGTTTGTACTCCGTCACCGTACATCCGTAATATTTCTTAAAGCTCAGGCTGAAATACTGGCTGTTATTATACCCGGTCAGCTCAGCAATCTGGTAGCTCTTTAAATCGGTTGTCATGAGAAGCTGAGCCGCTTTCTCCATGCGCACCTGAATCAGATAGTCATAAAGATTGATCCCGTACTTGTCTTTGTACAGGCTGGTAAGGTAGCAGTGGTTGATGTTAAAATGGCTGGCAATACTCTGAAGAGTCAGCTCCGGATTGCCGTATTCGGTCTGAATGTACCTGCGGATCCGGGACAGGAGATCCGTAGTCTGGTTGTTGCGCACTTTCTGCGCAGTCTGATAGGAGAGATAGAGGGCATTCAGCTCCTGAAAATAAGAACCGTAGTAAAAGGTTCCGTACAGATGCAGGTTTGTCTCAAACCAGGTATTGAGGCAGGCCTGCATCTGCTGTATCCTGGCGTAAAAATGGGAGCGTTCGGAAGTATTGTCGGCCGTAAATATAAAAAAAATCTGGGTGGTATCAATCGGGATAAAGAAACTTCCGGGAAAATACTCGCTGAACTGTCTGCAGCCGTTTTGCAGAAGCTCCATAACCTTGGAAGGAGGAAGATCCTCTATGGTTTTCAAATCTGCAAACCCTACGGTTCCAAAGCCGTTGGAGAGATTGATATCAAAGGCCTGGAAGACACTGTCGTCGGCCTGGGTAAAATTGCTGTACATCAGCTGGGAGATAAAATGGCGGCGGATGGTGGGGTATCCTGTCTCCATGATGTGCGTGACCTTTTGCTCCTGCCGGATGATGTTGCAGGCTTTTTTTAAGGCACTTATCAGGCTCTCTGTCATGACAGGCTTGGTCAGGTAATCGATGGCGTTCAGCTTTAAAGCCTGCTGTGCATATTCAAAATCCTTATATCCGGAAATAAACAGAAATTTCACGGAGGGATTATAGTCTTTGGCAATAATCGCCATCTGAATCCCGTCCATAACAGGCATTTTCACATCAGAAAGAATCAGATCCGGCTGATGGGTCTTTACATATTCCAAAGCTTCCATCCCGTCTTTTGCACAGTAAAGAAGCTCCCAGTCGTAGGAGGCCCACGGGATGCGGTTTACCATGTTTTTTCTGGCAATGGCGTCATCGTCAACAAACAGTATTTTCATGCTCATAAAAAGGTTCCTCCTTATGTTTTGTCATCCTGGGGATGGTGATGGTAACACAGGTTCCCTCCTCATACCGGCTTTCTATGGCCAGCCCGTAGTGAGAATGGTAGGTTAAGCGGATTCGGTGGGAAACATTTTTCAGTCCGTACAGCTTCCCTTTTTCCATGGGATGAAAGGTTCCATACAGATCCGCCCTTAGATCTGCCAGCTGATCTTCAGGAATCCCGATGCCGTTGTCAGCAACTGTGATGACAACATCCTCTTCCTTCTGCATCACGGAGATTTTGATTTTTCCGCAGCGATCGGAAAGAGGGTGGATTCCATGATAAATCGCGTTTTCCAGAATAGGCTGCAGCACATTTTTAATGATGATGCAGGATTTTAACTGGTGAGGCAGATGGATCTGGTACGTAAAGTCTTCAAACCGGATCTTCATAATAGAAAGGTAAACTTCTGCATGGGTGCATTCTTCCTCCAGGGAAATGTAGCTGGCACCCTTGCTGACACCGATTCTGTAATAGGTAGCCAGGGCATGGGTCATAACCTTGGCGTCCTGGATTTCCTCCATTTCACACAGCTGGTAGATGGTATCCAGGGCATTGTAAAGAAAATGAGGGTTGATCTGGGCGTAGAGGACATTCAGCTCCGCAATCCTTCGCTCATCCATCTCGTGATTCAGATTCTGGATGAGAGTACGGATCCGCTCCAGAAAATGCTCCAGTGTATCTGTGATGGTCTGTATCTCACGGCTTCCGGAAATATGAAAATCCGCAGGAGCCATAATGTCATAGGGCTTTGTGAGACAGCGGTTTAACCGGATCAGAGGTTTGGAGACAGCAAAATAAAAAAAGCAGTAGGTAACCCCGCAAAGGATGAAAAACAAAAGGGTAATCACCAGGAGGGTCCGTGCCAGAGACTTCTGGTTTAAGGAAATCTCATCTACAGGTACCATAGCCAGAAGCCCCAGCGCCAGGCTGCTTTCAGGGATGATGATGGGAGTATAAAAGCAGCAGTCATCATCCGTATAGAACCGGGAGGGAAAACCGGATATCTGCCGGGAGAGGGACTGAGTCCATATAAGGCTGTCTGTCAGAAGCAGTTCCTGTCCCTGGGTGATGGCAAAACGGCTGCCAGGGGTGATCATAGCATTCTGAATCTGGGAAAGGAGCAGATCGTCATTCACCTCAAATAAAATAAATCCACGGATATCCGAATTCTCATCTCCCAAAAGCATCATCAGGCCAAGAGAAGAATAGTTTTGGGAATTAAATGCAAAGGGATGCATCTTTTCAGGCAGAACCCAGGTTAAGGTTTCGGAGCTTACATAAGAAGAAAGGTCTTCATAGCAAAAGGAGATGTTACGCACTGGTTCTGCAATCTTGTTCAGGTAGACGAAAATGGAGCGGTCCTCCAGAAAAAGGGAGATGCTGCTAAAATAGTCAGGGTTGGAGATGAGCAGATTATCCATCAGCTGATAAAGCCTGTAATAATTGGAGGGCGTAATCGCAGGAGTCTTGTTTTGCTTCATATTCTGCTTCATCTGAAAAAAATACCAGTTGGAAGTGGCTTCCTGGGCTGCCCGGTATACATTGTCCAGATTCTGGGTCAGAGAACTGCTGATCTGTGTGCTGATGTTGCCGGCGCTTTCATAGGCCTGATTTTCCAGCTGCCGGCTTCCGATTTTGTAAAAAACGTAATAAGTCAGCAGAATCAGAAGGATAAATGGTATAAAGGATATACATATAATCCAATGAATGGAAAAGGATTTCAGACGTTTTTTCATGTTTGGGCCATTCTTTCTAAAAATGTGGATATATTTATAAAAATATTATAGTTTCTTTCATTTACTGCGTCAACAAAGGAAAAATAGTCACAAATATAGTATAACAAATATGTGAAAATAGTATAAAAAAACAAAAAGATACTTTATTTATCTTCCCGGAAAAATATGGTTTAATCAATTCCATCAAGACAAAGGAGGGAAGGTAAAGTTGAAAACAGGAAGTACCTGGAAAAAATCTGCCATGACACCATATGTACTTCTGACGCCTGCGATCTTTTTGATCCTGGTTTTCATGGTATATCCTATTGGAAATGTATTCTGTCTCAGCCTGCAGCATTATAATCCGACAAAACCGTGGATCAACGGATTCGCAGGAACGGAAAATTTTGTGAGCATTCTGACAGACCGGGATTTCTGGAATGCATTAAAGGTATCTGTCAAATGGGTGCTGGCGGAGGTGGCGCTGCAACTGGTGTTTGGCATGGCTATCGCCCTGATCCTGAATCAGAGATTTAAGGGAAGAGGCGTATTCAGAGCCCTGACATTTATCCCCTGGGCTATGTCAGGGGTTCTCACCGCAGTGCTTTGGAGCCTGATCTACAATGAAAATGTAGGACTGCTCAATGATATCCTTTTAAAGACCGGGCTTGCGGATGTATCCAGCG
This sequence comes from uncultured Hungatella sp., assembly GCA_910588325.1. GTDB lineage: Bacteria > Bacillota > Clostridia > Lachnospirales > Lachnospiraceae > UBA3402. The sequence goes on along the minus strand of CAJUPP010000005.1, from coordinate 45,749 downwards.
CATGGCTTGCCAATGGAAAATTGGTGTTTGGATCTGTCGTAGTGGCTGAATTGTGGAGGGGCATTCCGTTTTTTGCCATCAGCCTCCTGGCGGCAATGCAGAGTATTTCCGGGGATTTGTATGAGGCGGCGGATGTGGATGGCTGTACCAGATGGAATGCATTTCGTTATATTACATTGCCGTCGTTGAAGGACACCATAATTCTGACTACCCTGCTGCGCACGGTGTGGGAGTTTAACAGCGTGGATCTGATATACAGCCTGACAGGGGGAGGGCCTGTGGGAAAGACAACTACGCTGAGTATACTGATTGCCAACCATGCGACGAAAACCAGCAACTACGGATATGGTTCTGCAATATCCGTGATCAGCTTTCTGATTCTGTCGGTGTTTGCGCTGACTTATCTGAAAGCGTCAAAGTATGGAACGGAGGAGTGACAGGTTATGAAGACGAAGATGAGAGACAAGATATTTTTGCGGTGCCTTCCTCTGGCGCTAATCAACGTGTTTGTCCTGGTACCTATTTTCTGGACTGTGGTTACGTCCTTAAAAGAGGAGGGGGATATTTTAAAAAAGCCGATTCGGTATATTCCGGATCCGGTTACCTTCAGCAATTATGCCAGAGCCTGGGTAAACTGCAGGTTTGACAGGTATTTTTTTAACTCCATGAAGGTATCTGTCATCGCAGTGTTTTTTATCGTATTGATTGCTGTTATGGCAGGATACGCCCTGAGCCGGTTCCGGTTTAAGGGAAGCGGAGTATTTATGCTTCTGCTTCTTTGCATTCAGTTTATCCCCCATGCGGTGCTTTTGATTCCGCTGTTTAACATTTTTCACAGGCTGGGACTGATCGGAAAGCCGTTGTCAGTGATTCTGGTATGTATTACATTCCAGTTTCCCTTTAACTCCATTTTGATGCGGGGGTTTATAGGCGGTATTCCTTATACGCTGGAGGAGGCGGCACAGATTGACGGGTGCAGCCGGTTAATGGCAGTTATCAAAGTAGTGCTTCCCATGCTGATTCCCGGAATTGTCACCACATCCGCCTTTGCATTTATCGGGGTGTGGAATGAGTTTTTGTTCAGCATGATGTTTCTCAATGACTCAGCCAATTATACCATTCCTATCGGCTTAAAGATGATGCAGGGAGAGTATAATATCAGCTATGGAGCCCTGGCAGCAGGGGCGATTATCGCCATGTCCATACCGGTGGCATTGTTTGCCTATCTGCAGAAATATCTGGTGACAGGCCTGAGCGCAGGGGCAGTGAAAGGATAATATGAAAAGGAGACCTTATGATATGAAAAGAAGAAACAGAAATCTGGCGGTATTTATGAGTGCAGTTATGGCAGGAACCCTGCTTGCAGGATGCGGCGGACAAAAAAATAAGGAGCAGACCCAGGCACAGACAAAAGAAGAGCAGGCAGAGACAACGCAGACTCAAAAGGGCGGTGAGATGTCTGCATCTTCAGGCGACGCGGTGGAAGTCACTTTCTGGGATCAGAACGCAAGTGAGACCCGCACTCAGATATTTTCTCATCTGATTGAAGAATTCGAAAAAGAAAATCCGGATATTAAGATTAATTTTGTGCCTATACCTGCATCTGATGCAAAGGCAAAGTATGACGTTGCCATTCAGTCCAACACGGCTCCGGACTGTGGAGGGGTATCCCAGTACTGGATGAGTGACTTTATTGTGCAGGACGCTTTGGTGGCTTTGGATGATTATATTGCACAATGGGAGGATGCGGAGTATATGCTGGATATGTATCAGCAGTCCATAAAGGATATGGCGCCTGACGGAAAGACCTATGCACTGGCAAATACCGTAACCCTTCCTACGGTCTGGCTGAACAATCAGATGCTGGAAACGGCAGGCAAGGATATTCCAAAGGACTGGCTGGAGGTGTGCCGGCTGGCCCAGGAGCTGACAGATAAAGGCAGCGGACAGTACGGTTTTTCCATCCGGGGCGGAGCCGGCTCTTCCCAGCAATTTGAACAGATGATGTACATGCACTCCGGAGAGGAGGCCATGTTTGACGCAGATGGCAATTCCACCGTCAACGATCCGGCTCATGTGGAACTTCTGGAAGCTTTTGCACAGCTGTATATGAACGCAACACCGGAATCGGATCTGACTAATGGATATGCGGAGATGGTGGCGGCATTCGATTCTGGTTCCGCAGCTATGATTTTCCACAATCTTGGGTCTTACGGGGAACATATGAAGACTTTGGGAGAAGGGAATTTTACGGCGATTACCACATTGAAATCCAAAAAGGGAACCCAGGCAATCATCTCCAACGGGGCAACCTGCAACGCTGTATTTAAGGATTCCAAGAATCCGGAGGCAGCATTCCGCTGGATCTCGTATCTGAATGAGCATTACGCATGCAGCTATTTCAGCTCTCAGATCGGACAGATTCCGTGCAATGAGGAGGCTCTCAAGGATGAGTGGGTGGAAAGCGTCAGCCATATGAAGGATGCGGCGGATGCCATATTGTCCGGCAATTGTACCTTAATTACCGTGCCTATCCATGTAACAGGATACTATGACCTTCACAATAATGAACTTGTGCAGGGATTTCAGCAGGTGCTTTTAGGGGAGCTGAGTGCCCGGGATTATCTGGACGGCTGGGCAGCTTCCATGACAAGCTTAAAAAAGGAATACGATGCTTATTTAAAATCTATGGGAAAGTAAAGAGAGGATCTTATGGCAAAGAGAAAGGAAAGTCCCAATGTAATCGTCTTTTTTACGGATCAGCAGCGGTATGATACCACCGGAGTACACGGGAATCCGGACCATCTGACACCTAATTTTGACAGGATGGCGCTGGAAGGTACTTTTTGCAAATATGCATTTACCCCTCAGCCGGTGTGCGGACCGGCCAGGGCCTGCCTTCAGACAGGCAAATATGCAACAACGCTTGGAAATTACAGAAATGCCATTCCCTTAGATATTTCTCAGAAAACCATGGCACATTATTTCCGGGAAGCAGGATATGACACGGCTTACATCGGAAAATGGCATTTGGGCACCACCAGACTGGCGGTGCCCGAGAGGGAGCGGGGCGGATATGAGTACTGGATGGGGGCAGGGGCTTTGGAGGCAAGCTCAAGACCGTATGATACCGTGGTCTATGACAGGGAGAATCAGCGGGTAAAACTGCCTGGAAACCGGATCGACGGGCTGACAGACTGCGGGATCCGTTACATAGACGGGCATCAGGAAAAACCTTTTTTTCTTTTTTTATCTTTCCTGGAGCCCCATTTTCAGAATTCCAATGACAGCTTTCCCATGCCCGCCTCCATGGCAGCTATCACCAGGCCTTATATGCCGCCGGATTTGAATGCCTTAAAGGGCACGGCCCATCAGCACCTTCCCGGCTATTACGGAATGGTAAAACGCCTGGATGAATGTCTGGGAAGAGTGCAGGATGCTTTAAAGAGCCTGGGAATGGAAAAGGACACTATCCTTGTGTTTACCACAGACCATGGATGCCACTTTAAGACCAGGAACGGAGAGTATAAGCGCTCCTGCCATGAAAGCTCCATCCGCCTGCCCATGGCCATAAAAGGAGGGCCCTTTGATGGAGGAGGCACCATACAGGAGCTTGTCAGCCTGGTGGATATAGCTCCCACCCTTCTGGATGCATGCCATATCCCTGTGCCGGAGGATATGCAGGGGCATTCCCTGATGCCGCTGATCTTAAGACAGGAATACACAAGGCGGGATTGTGTGTTTACCCAGATCAGTGAGGCCGAGGTAGGGCGAGCTATCCGAACCCACCGATGGAAATATGCAGTGACAGCGCCTGGAAAGGATCCTTTTCTGGACAGCGGTTCTGACCGGTATGTTGAATCGGAGCTTTATGATCTGGAAGAGGATCCATATGAACTGGATAATTTAATAGGGATGTCCAGCCATCGGCAATTATGCGATATACTGAAAGAGAAGCTGATCAGGCAGATGAAGATGGCAGGAGAGACAGAACCGCAGATTGAGAATGCACCCCAGAAGGAATGTGATAAACGGCAGGTTTTTCCGGGAGAGGAACTGCTGTAATGTACCTGAAACAGCATTTGGCAAGATCATGAACAGAGGAAGGAGCCGGGGATATGGAACCGCTTAAGCATGGAATACAGCCGTTCTGGTTTTGGAACGGGGAAATGGAAGATATAGAGATCATACGGCAGATCGGTGAGATGAAAACCCAGGGGTTAACAGGATTTCTGATTCATCCGAGACAAGGGATGGAGATCCCGTATCTGTCCCGCACATTTTTTGAGAAGGTCCGGGTGGCTGTAAAGGAAGCCAAAAAGCTTGGGATGGAGGTATGGCTCTATGACGAATTTCCGTATCCCAGCGGGATCAGCGGCGGCAAAGTGACTCTGGATCACCCGGAATACGCCTGCCGGGAACTGACAAAGACATGCCGTGTGTGCCAGGGTGGGGAGCATGTAAAATTGTATGCCCCGTGGGGGAAGGTAGTGATGGCAAGGGCATATCCCGTGGCTGGAGGGACATGCCGGTGGGAGGAATTTAAGGATCTGACAGACTTCATAGGCTGCGGCTACAGGCAGGATGTATTCCAGATGAGCGGCCTGACAGCGTATAATAAGAAACGGTACTTTCAGGGTGATTTAAGCCAGCTTCTCGACTGGAAGGCTCCTGAAGGCCAGTGGAAAATCTATGTCTATACGGAAAGGGTGATGAGGCATTTTAAATATTTTGAAACCTTTATAGATCCTCTGAATCCAGAAGCAGTCAGGTATTTTCTAAAGACTACCCATGAGAAGTACAGACAGTTTCTGGGAGATGAGTTTGGAAAGACCATCAGGGGGGTGTTTACGGATGAAGTAGCCCCGTTTCCGCCGGAAAACCCCTGGTCGCCTCTGCTGCCAGGGCTGGTAAAGGAGAAATTCGGCCTGGATCTGGCAGCCTGTCTGCCGGCGCTGACCGAAGATATGGGGGAGGTTACAGCCAGAGCCCGCTACGCCTACAATAAAGTTTTGACGGAACAGTTTATAGAAAGCTGGGATAAACAGGTGTATCAGTGGTGTGAGGACAACCATCTGCTTTATATAGGAGAGAAGCCGATTTTAAGAAGCAGCCAGCTAAAGTATCTTCATGTACCGGGCATTGATGCAGGGCATCAGAAGATAGGAAGCAAGGCGGAGGTAATCTCGGCGAAATACCGGGCCAACGGGAAAATCGTGTCTTCAGCCGCTCATTTTTATAAAAAACCGGCTGCCCTGTGTGAGGCGTTTCACAGCATTGGGTGGGGCATGACGCTGCATGACGCCAAGTGGATCTTTGACTGGCTGACAGTGACGGGAATTGACTGGTTCATTACCCATGGAGCCTACTATACGTCTGACGGGCTGAAAAAACATGATGCGCCTCCATCCTTTTTTTATCAGATGCCGTGGTGGAAAAATACATGGCTCCTGTCCCTCTATACGGAACGGTTAAACCGATTTTTAATGGAAGGAGAGAGAAATGTTTCTGTTCTCCTTCTGGATCCGGTGACCAGTACCTGGACAGAGACAGGGGACAGGCAGAGAAAGCTGAAACGGGATTTTGCCGCATTTCAGAATGAACTTCTGAAACAGGGGGTGGATTATTATATAATGGATCCGCAGCTGTTTGCGCAGAAGGAGGTGGCAGAAGCCTGTGGAAAGGCATATTTGGAGAGCTGCGGCGACCTATATGAAATTGTGGTACTGCCATTTATGACCAATCTGGAGCCGGAGGCAGTGGAAAAGCTGAAAGAATATGGAGAAAAAGGCGGGATGGTGCTGGCGGCAGGAACGGTGCCGTTCCGGAATCTGGAGGGGCCGGCGTATGAAGACTGGATGAGAGAGCATTCCGGAACCTGTCCAAGAGAAATATATGAGGCATATTTTGCAGGAGAAGGGCTTGGGGAAAAGGGGAAGGGATACAAAGGAACCTGGAAAGGCCGTTTTTTTGCTGCGGTTGATTACCGGGAGGCTGTAGAGGAGCTGAAGCGTCTGGACAGAGAAAAGAGGACGTGGCAGATAACTGCGCCTGAAGAGGCACATATCCTCCAGGTGCAGAGAACCAGCCCGGAAGGAAGAGAGGAACTGTTTCTGGCAAATGCAGAGGGCACAAGCCGCAGGGTGGAGATTGTATGGGGGAACCGCAGGGTGATAAAGGAGCTGGCAGGCGGGGAATCCCTGTTTCTTGATGAGGGCCTTATGGAACGTGAGGAGGATGGCTTCCAAAAGGAGCTGGAAATCAGCCTGACAGAGGAGATGCCCATGAAGGCAGTTTCTGCCAATCTGCTGCGGATGGGGATGTGGGATATGACATTGTCTGACGGGCAGAAGGGGAAGGCTGACAGTTTTCCTCTGATTGACCAGATGGAAGAGGCAGGGATGAAGATTCCCATTGTCCAGAAGGACTATTTTGGATGCCCGAAGGAACTGGAATTTCCGCAGACAGAGGCAGAGTACACATACTCTTTTATAAACAGGCTGGAAAAAGGAGCTGCCATTTACCTGCTTATGGAGCCAGGCACCTTGCTGGGGCAGTGGACCCTCCGGGTAAATGGAAGAGCCTGTACAGATACGGATTTTTCCCCCTACCCGGTCTATGCCCCTTCCAAGCTGGGAATTGATATTACAAAGGATGTTTTGGAGGGAGAAAATCAGATCAAATTGGAGATTAAGTCTGATGTCAGCTTTGGGGGAATTCGAAACCCGCTGTATCTGCGGGGACGGTTTGCTGTGGAAGAAGATGGCGGCAGGATGGTACTGACTCCTGAAAAGTGTAAAGGCACCATAGGGAATCTGACCGGATGCGGGCTTCCTTTCTATGGAGGGAGGGTGGAATTTATAAAGAGGATTCCGGATGAGGTGACGGCAGGTATGGGAGAGGAAGAGACCGTGTGCATCGCCATAAAGGATCCGGATTTTCATGAAAGCCTGGGGATAAAGGCAGGGGCAGAGATTCTTGGCGTGTGCCCCTACGCCCCTTATAGGTTCCGGGTTCCGGCAGGGATTTTAAGAAAATATGGCGGGATTACACTCTGTGTAGATACCAGCCTGGACAGGATGTTTGAGGGCGAGTATTTTAATGAGAAGCATCACAGGTACGAGAAGGTTTTTGATTAGGAATTTAAAAATCTTGCGAAAAGTATGTATAAAGACTATAATCCTGTCTTTGACAGCCAAACAAAACAAAGCACCGTTGAAATGCCCATTCTAACAGGGGGGCCAACGGTGCCGTTTCGTTTTGATAAATAGTCTTTTTTGATTTGTAAGGTTCTTCTTTATAGAAGAGCTGATCATAATCCTTGTCTCTCAAATGATCCAGATCTACAAGCTTATGCTTCGAGAGCCTGCGGAACCCTTTCCGGTCCAGGGCGGGTTCTCTGTATTCGCTGCTGAGTTTCTTGATGGACTGGGTAACGATATAGGCCCGGTTCATGGTATGATTCAGCAGACGGTTATTCTCAGAGGCAAGCCCTGAATCAGAACAGAAGATAAACTTCCCGCAGCCAAAGTCTCCGATCATTTTTTGCGCCAGGGGCTTTAAAGACTTTTGTTCATTTTGATTGCCTGGGAACAAAGAAAAGTTCTTCGCTTTTCCCATAGTTGACAAAAAATATAGGCTTTATGCGGCCTATAGAGATTTTTTTTATTTTGCTGTCAAACGCCCGGGAGTAATGCCTGAATAAAAAAGGCGTTACTCCTTTTTGACAGCATATAACATTATATGATATACTATATCAATATGGATTATATTATGATTATATAATACAGAGGAGAATGTGTATGATACCAGACAGCAACAGCGCCGTGCCTCTATACCGGCAGATAGCCCGGGATTTGATAAATCGGATTGATCAGGGGGAATTTTATACAGGGCAGTGTATTCCCAGCGAAGCCAGGCTGTGCGCGGAATACGGTGTCAGCCGTCCTACGATCCGCAAAGCGGTGGCGGAATTGGTGGAGCAGGAGATCCTGGTTTCACACAAGGGAAAAGGAGTGTTTGTAAGGACTCCGAAGATCTCCTCTAACTTAAGCTCTTTCCGCGGCTTCACATACTTCTGCAACGAAAATAATATAGAGCAGTATACCCATGTCCTTGAGACAGACAGACGGATACCGGCGAATTCCATTCGGGGCAAACTGGAATTGAAAGAAGGAGAATGTATTGTGTATCTGAAAAGGCTGCGCCGGGTCAATCAAAAGCCGGTTATGATAGAGCATGTGTATATCCCATATAAGGAGTATGGTTTTTTGCTGGATCTGAATATGGAAAACCGCTCCCTGTATGAGGAGATTGAGCGCAGAACCGGGCTTAAGGTGGAGGACAACTGCTATACGGCCATCACCCTGGAGACCAGCCTTTTGACAGAGGAGGAGAAGCAGTATTTTGAACTTCACGGGCCTCAGGCGGTTTTCGTTTTGATGGAAACGGTTTACAAAAATACCGGTAAGCCCCTGCATTGTACGAAACAGATTTTACTGGGAGAGTATTTTAAATTTTTCCTGTCAAATAAGGCAAACCAGCTGTCCATGGACTGGAAAAAAATATAGGAGGCAAGGATGGATATAAGAGAGAATCTGATAGAACCTGACAGCAGCATCCCCATGTACAGGCAGATAGTGAATATTCTCCATGAGAAGATAGTGAAGGGAGAACTGAAGGAAGGGGATAAACTGCCCAGTGAAGGAGAACTGATGAAGCTGTTTGGCGTCAGCCGGATTACCTTAAGAGCGGCCGTGGACGAACTTCAGGAGGAGGGCCTGGTGATCCGCTCACGGGGAAAGGGGACTTTTATATCGTCCTCCACAAAATCTGCAGTGCCCATGGAGGAGGCAGGTTTTGCTTTTTCCTGCAGGCAGGATGGCCGGACGGCAGAGGCGGAGGTATTGGAAGTGACCTGGGGGTATCCCACACTGGCGGATATGAAATTTTTTAATCTTCCGGAGGATGCCAATATTCTGTGTACCAGACGGCTTTGGAGGGCAGACGGCGTTCCGGCCATGGTTGAGACGAATCACTATATAAGCAGATTTGCATTTTTGCAGGAGGAGGACCTGGCTCAGCCTCTTTATTCTGTTATGAGAAAACACAGGGCGGAGGTGACCCCCCACAGACAGAGCCTGGAGATTATTTATGCCAATCAGCAGGAGGCGGCTTTGCTGCAGATTGACAAAGGAGAGGCCCTTGTGCTTTTTATGTCACAGTACATGGGGGAGGACGGTCTGCCTGCCTGTATTTCCAGGCAGGTATACTGTACAAAGCGGCAGAGGCTTTATCTGTGAGGATGTGAAAAAGTGACAGCAAGAGGCCGGGACTCAGAAATTTTCTGGTTCCCGGCTCTTTTTTTGCCCTGAAATGTAGTTATAAACCGAAACGGAGCATTCTGTCCTTGACAAAACGTTATACAGGATGTAAACTGATAATATCATAATGTTATATGACGTATTGTTTCAAATGGAGGATAAGCAGATGATACAGATTCTATTGGCAAGCCACGGGCTGCTGGCGGAGGCTTTGAAGGAGACAGCAGAGTATGTGCTGGGCAAAAAAGACAATATTCATACTCTATGCGCCTATAAAGATGAATCTTCTATGGATTTAGACAGTCTGGCGGATTGTTGGACAAACAGAATGAAGGAGGAGGGCGGCTGGGTGGTATTGACAGATGCTTTCGGAGGCAGCGTTAACCATGCATTTATGAACCGTCTTTCAAAGGGAGGTTTTTACCTTATGGCAGGGATGAACCTGCCCCTTCTCATGGAGCTGGCTGTCTGTGAGGCCAGGCCGGACGAAGACGGCATGGAGAGAATACTTGCCGATGCACGGGATTCCATAAAGTGCTTTATCCGAATTGAGGAAACGATACAGGACGATGAATTTTAAGAATAGCTGTCACAGAAAAAGGATGGTGGGGATATGATAAAACTTTTGAGGGTAGATCACAGGCTTCTTCACGGGCAGGTTGCCATGACGTGGACAAAAATACTGGGAATTGACTGTATTCTGGTTGCCAACGATAAGGTGGCAGGGGACAACATATGCAAGACCACGCTGAAGCTGGCAAAGCCGGATGGGGTGAAGCTGGTTATAAAAAACATGGAGGATTCGGTGAAGGCCCTGAATTCGGGAGTGACGGATACATATAAGCTGCTTATTCTGGCAGAGAGTATTGAGGATGCGTACCGTCTTGCATCAGAATGCCGGGAGGTTACTTCTGTCAATCTGGGAGGATGCAAGCCGAGAGAAGAGGCAGTGAAGGTTCTTGGCAAAGCTGTCTCCGTTACGGACAGAGAAGAGCAGATGCTTCGCCAACTGGCGGAAAGAGGGATTGAGGTGGAGATCCGCCAGGTTCCCGGAGATCGGAAAATCCTTGTGGGAAAGGATATATAAGCGTCGCTGTGTAAAGCCTGTTTAAGAGAGGGGAGGGCAGGGAAAACCTATGATTTTGCAGGCAATAGGTATCGGCATCATCGGCATGTGCGCCACCTTTGAGTGGGCGCTAGGAACGAATCTGGCATCCCGTCCCATTATTACAGGTGTTTTTGTGGGACTGGTTTTAGGAGATTTAAGAGCCGGGATTGTGCTGGGAGGCCTTATGGAGATGGTGTTTATCGGCTCTGTAACTATGGGGGCGGCAGTTCCTCCGGACTCGATTACGGGAGGGATTCTCGGTATAGCCCTGGCCGTCTCTACGGGGAATGGGGCAGGGATAGCGCTTCTTCTGGCTTTTCCCATAGCCAGGCTTTATCTTTTTATAGACAATTTCCTGACACTGCATCTTTTTCCTGTTTTTCTTAAAAAAGCGGACAGATGCATAGAAAAAGGAGACTTTAGGGGAATGGCAAAAATCCATCTGTTAAGCGGGTTTGTGATAAAAAGTCTGCCCAGAGGGATAGTCTGCGGAGCTGGTTTTTATCTGGGAACACCTGTTATGAGATGGCTTCTTGAGATACTTCCGGCATTTGTACGGGAGGGGCTTTCTGTGACCGTGGAATATATTCCGGCTCTGGGAATTGCTGTTTTAGCCACCATGACTTTGACCGGTAAAACGGCGGCGTATTTTATTCTGGGATTTGCGCTGGCTGCGTATCTGAAGATTCCTGTGATTGGCGTAACAATCCTGGCAGTGTGTATTGCGGTTATCCTGGTACAGCTTCAAGACAGCGGCCAGACGATAACAGAACAGGAGGAAGATGAAGACTTTTAAAGATGGATCCAGTTTGACGGAAAGGGAATGGAGGGCCATATTTTTACGCTCTCTTACCATGGAAGTTTCATGGAATTATGAACGGCAGCAAAATATGGGGTACTGTTTTTCCATGCTTCCGGCAATCCGGAAATTGTATGAGAAAAAAGAGGATCAGATCCAGGCGGCCAAAAGGCATATGGAGTATTTTAATACAACCCCTTACGTGTCTACAGCGATTCTGGGCATCTCTGCGGCCATGGAGGAGGAGAATGCGAAGAGCAGGGAGTACGACACATCCTCCATCAATCACGTAAAGACTGCTCTTATGGGGCCTTTGGCAGGAATCGGGGATACCATGCTGTGGGGGACTCTGCGTGTGGTTGCTACGGGGATCGGGGGTTACCTGGCTTTGAAGGGCAGTCTCATGGGGGCTGTCCTGTTCTGGCTTATATTTAATATTCCTGCGTACTTGATCCGCTATCTGTGCCTGAAAAAAGGATATGCGCTTAAGACAGATTTTCTGGATAAGATCTGGCGTTCCGGCATGATGCCCAAGGTGTCTTTTGCAACAACCGTCATAAGCCTGATGGTTATGGGGGCCATGGTATTTTATATGGTATCGGTTCCCCTGGCAGTGTCCTGGGGAGAGAGAAGCTGCCTGGTAAATCTGCAGAGTATTTTGGATGAAATGGCTCCAGGCTTTTTGCCTCTGGCCGTGACTCTGGGTATATACGGGCTGCTTCGCAGGAAGGTGAATCTGTGGCAGATACTGCTTATTCTTGCGGCTTGCGGGATAGCAGGGACTTTTTTGGGAATTTTTCATATTTCATAAACAATGATGCAGGGAGGATTACAGATATGGTTACCTTTGATGAAAATAAGATTCTGTCCAACGGAGAATATATCTACAAACAGAGGGCGGAGATTGAGAGAATTGCAGACTGTGTGTGTGAGAAAGGCTTTGAGAATCTTCTGTTTACGTCGTCAGGAGGCTCACTGGCTATGATGCAGCCCTTTGACTATATGATTTCTGCCATGTCCGGCATGGAGGTGTGTTCCCAGGTGGCCGGGGATTTGCTTTTGACAGGCAACAACCGCCTGACAGAGAAAACCCTGGTTTTCATGGCGTCAAAATCAGGGGATACAAAAGAAACCGTAGAGGCGGCCCGGTATGTAAAAGAGAGGGGGGCTGTCATCGTGTCGGTCCTTGGGGTGGAGGACTCGCCTCTGGGAGAGCTGTCTACGTATTCGGTTGTCTTTAAAAACGGAAGACCTCAGGAACTTGTCCTTCTTTTGCTCATCGGAAGGATTCTCTATCGGAAAGGTTTTTTTGACGATTATATGCAGTTTGCAGATGAGCTTGGGAACCTTCCGGCAGCGCTGGTCTCTGTGGGGAAAGCCAGTGACTTAAAGGCCAGGGAATACGCTTTAAAATATAAAGACGCTCCTTACCAGATCTGGATTGGATCCGGAAACCTGTGGGGGCCTGTGTATTCCTTTGCCATGTGTGTGCTGGAGGAATCTCTGTGGATGCGGACAAAGTCTGTGTCGTCGCCGGAATTTTTCCACGGAACCATAGAGCTGATGGAAAAAGGCGTCTGTGTGGCGTTGGCCATGACTGAGGGGCCTACCAGGCCGCTGGATGAGAGGGTAAAAAAATTTATACTGAAGTACGGGGAACAGGTTACAGTGTTTGACACCGCAGACTATCAGCTTCCCGGCATCAGCGACAGATTCCGCTGGATGCTGTCCCCGGTTGTGATCAATGCTGTTCTTTCAAGGATCAGCAAAAACCTGGAGGAGATGAAAGCCCACTCGCTGGAAATCAGGCGCTATTACCGCAGGGTGGACTATTAAAAGACAGCTAAAGGGGGCAGGAAATTGAAGATAGCCGGAATAGGTGATAATGTCATTGACCGCTATATAAACCGCGGAGTGATCTTTCCGGGAGGAAATGCAGTAAATGTTGCCGCTCACGCGGCAAAGCTGGGGGCCGGGGCTGCTTACGTGGGAAGCATCGGTGCAGACAGGGAAGGAAGGATCGTCAAAGAGGCGCTTAAAACCCTGGAGGTGGATCTGTCCCAATGCATCTTTGAGCAGGGAACCACTACAAAACGATGCGATGTCAATGTATATGACGGAGAGAGAAGCTATATCGGCACGGACACAGGAAACAACTGGGCTCATATGAAGGAGATTAGGGATCGGGATTTGGAGTATCTGAAAGATTTTCAGGTGATCCACACAAGCTGCAATGCAAAGCTTCATCAGGATATATACAGATTAAAAGACTTAAAAGGGATGGTGACCTTTGATTTCTCCGAGAAAGAGAAGTACAGGAGCAAGGAATTTCTGGCAGTTGTCTGTCCCTATCTGGAACTGGGACAGTTTTCCTGTACCGGCATGGAGGAAGAGCAGATAGGCAGGCTGCTTCTTGCGGTCCATGAACTGGGGTGTAAAAATGCAGTTGCCACTATGGGAAGCAGCGGGCAGATATTTTATAACGGGGAAGTTTTTGTGAGAGGACAGGCCTGCTATGTAAAACCTCTGGATACCATGGGAGCGGGAGATTCCTTTCTGGCGGCTTTGCTGGTCACCCTGTTAAAAAGCGGATGGGAAAAGGGTGCCAGGCTTTCGCCGGATGTGATAAATACAGCTCTGAAAGAGGCCGCCCGGTATTCGGCCGAGAACTGCATGGCAGAGGGAGGATTTGGATTCAAACATAGGATATGAGTAAAAATGAATAAAAGAACTAAAAATATTTGACTTTAAATATACGATATGCTATAATAAGAATTGTCTAATTACTAAATTTTATTAAGTAAATAAAAATTAATAAATGGTTAGAAAGCGGACAGAAAATGGCAGGCCTGATGCAAAAGGAGAGGATCTTGGATGGAAGCAATCAGCAGACAGGTAAGGCGGAAAGTAAATCAGGATACTTTTCCTACAGGGTTATTTACAGCTTATGTATGTTATTATTCCGGACAGGCAATCTACAATACTTATCTGAACTTATATCTGTATCAGATTGGTTTTCTGGCGTCCCAGATCGGAGCCATTATCTCCGTATCCACGGTTGCCATCCTTGCCATGCAGCCTCTGTGGGGGATGTTAAGCGACAGGGTTTCAGTAAAAAACAGGGTTCTTAAGTTTTTGTGTCTGGCAGCGGCTGTCTGTGCCATGGGGGTTTATACCACAAAAAGCTACTGGCCCATCCTTTTTCTGGTAGCCAGCTTCGGCGTTTTTTATAATCCTATTGTTCCTCTAAGCGACAATATCACGCTGGAAGCCCTGATGAAGAGCAGATGGGATTATGGCTGGATCCGCATGGGAGGAACTTTGGGGTATGCGGCTACGGTTCTTGGCATCGGATATTTTTTCCGGGACAGCTATGAGGCTATGTTTGTCCTGATCGCCCTGTCTTTGGTTATGATGGCCTTCTGTATAGGGACAGTGCCTTCGGTAAAGGGATACGGAGATAAGAGAGGAAAATTCTCTTTAGAGATTTTGTGGAAGAATAAAGTCCTGATGGGGCTTATCGGATTTCACCTGATCTATGGAATGGGGATTGGATTTTTTAACAGTTTTTACTCCATTCATTTTGTAAATATAGGAGGGGACAGCCGGATGGTAGGATGGATGATGTTTGTCTCATCCGCAGCCGAGATTCCTTTTCTGATGCTGATGCACCGCATTGTAAAAAAAGTGGGGCTAAGAAAAGTGCTGACACTGGCAGGGGTGATCACCTGTATACGGTGGATGTTAATGTATGTGCTGAAGAATCCTGTCCTGATTATAAGCGCCAACCTTCTCCACGGCTTTGCATTCAGCAGCTTCACATATTGTATCCTGAACTATATTAACAATAAGGTGCCGCCGGATCTGAGAGCCAGCAGCCAGGTCTTAAATACTACGCTGAATACCATATGCTCCCGGCTTATATTCGGATATCTGGGAGGCGTGGCTTTTGAACTGTGGGGCGCTTCTCTGATGATGTTGTTTGCAGCTGTAAGTATGGGCGGGGCCACCATTGTTTTCTGGATTTGGAGCCGGAATAAGCAGAAGGAGCTTTCGCTGTAAACCTCCATGCGCCCGGCGGGCAGGTTGCACCACCACCCATGAAAGTCTGGCGGGCGCACTTGGCATACCTGAATTCATGCCGCCTAATCGGCTGCGGACTTTTATAGTAAACCTCCATGCGCCCGGCGGGCAGGTTGCACCACCACCCATGAAAGTCTGGCGGGCGCACTTGGCATACCTGAATTCATGCCGCCTAATCGGCTGCGGACTTTTATAGTAAACCTCCATGCGCCCGGCGGGCAGGTTGCACCACCACCCATGAAAGTCTGGCGGGCGCACTTGGCATACCTGATTTCATACCGCCTAATCGGCGGCGGACTTTCATAGTAAATCTCCATGCCTGCCATCAGGAACCACCATGAACGATTTACTATGGAGATTCCTGAAACAGGGTCTCCAGCTGCCGGTTGAAGACCATCACAGCCCCTCCGATAATCCCGGCGTTGTTGCTGTACGGAGCCTCCACCTTTATATAATCATAGGGGAGAAGTCGGTCCAGGGATTTTTGAAGGTGTTCTATCAGTGGGTATCCCAGTGCTATGGGGATGATTCCTGCCAGGATACAGTGCTGAATGTCTAAAAGGTGCACCATATTTGCGATAGAATAGGCAAGATAAGGGCATAAATAATAAATGATCTTTTCCTTAAGAGTCTCCGGTATATCGGAGGAATTTTGCAGATTTACATGGAACCTGTTAAAAACAGCCTCTAAGTTGACCAGGTTCTCCAGCTTTTCATAGGATCCCGGGAAGAGAGAGGCGGGGTCATCGGGAAGGGTGCAGGGGAACAGAAGGCTTCCGAACTCACCGGCTTTATAGTCAAGTCCGTACCATAAATTTTTGTCGATGGTAAAGGCTCCGCCACAGCCGGTTCCCAGGGAGACATAGAACAGGCTTTTGTAGGTATCGTCATAGCGGCGTAAAAAGGACTCCCCGCGGCAGGCGTTGTTTACATCATTGTCCAGATAATAGGGAACCGAGAGACAGGAGGTAAACTCCGGAAATGCGCTGGAAAAGGAGGTTTCATGGAAAATATCCAGGGCCATCTTGCGCAGGATGGAGTTGTTTTCCGGATTTACCACACCGGGAAAACCGATTCCGATCCCAAGAACCGGGATGTGTTCCTTTTCAGCCAGAGACATCAGCTGATTCACTTCCTGAAGCATTCGGTGGCCCTCCAGTATTGGCCCGTGGACCGGGAAACAGATGAACCGGCTGTAGTGGCAGGTACCGTCTAAATCCACCAGGCCGATGGACATAAACTGCCCCTCCAGAGAGATACCTATGGCATAGAAGGCTTTAGGGTTGAAACATAAAAGATGGCCTCTCCTGCCTGCGCCGGAAAGCTGCTCAAACGTATCGGACTCGGTAATGACATGAAGCTCAAGAAGCTTGTCCACGATTTTTAATACCGTAGGAAAACTGATACCTGTCTGGCGCACCAGCTCTCCGCGGCTTATGGTCCGCTGGCTGCGGATTAATTCGAAGATGAGCATCCGGTTTTTGGCTTTTAGATATCTGGGTATGTACTGACTCATATTTTATCCTTTTCCTTGATTTCATTTTGAATGTTTTTTGTGTTGAACCAACATCATTTTGATCCACTTAAGAATAACATTTGATTGGTTGGGAGTCAATGGAAAAGAGCAAATAAGAAAGGAGAATAAAAGGTGGGAAAAACAAATCAACAGGGGGCCGCGGCCCGTCCAAAGCGAAGAGATTACCGGCAGAAATGGGCGTTTCTGTTCTGTCTGCCCAACATCCTGTTTTTTTTGGTATTCTTCGTAGCACCGGCTGTTGTAGGCATCTGGTACTCATTTACCAATTACAACGGCTTAAAGAAAATGGATTTTGTGGGGATCCAGAATTACATCACCTTGTTTCAGGATGTGGAGTTTTATAAGGTGCTGTTTAATACGGCCAAGTTCGTCCTGGTGTTTGTGCCTGTAGGCTACGTGGTGGCTCTGGGACTGGCGGTCCTCTTGTCGGCGGATGCCATGAAGGGAAGTACCATATTGCGGATTCTGGTTTACTGGCCTACGCTTTTGTCCACCATCATGGTTGGTCTGACGTGGAAATGGATTTTCGGAGAGAATTTCGGTTTACTGAATTACCTGCTGGAGCAGGTGGGAATTCCCAGAATCGGATGGGCGAGCAATCCGGGGGCGGCCTTTTTTACTACAGTGATCGCCAGCGTGTGGGCGGGGTGCGGAACCAATATGCTGATCTTTATCGGCGCCCTGAAGCAGATTCCGGAAGAACTTAAGGAGGCGGCCAGGATCGACGGGGCCAATTCCTGGCAGATTTTCAGGGCTATTACCATACCTCATCTGCGGCCGGTTACCTTTATGGTCCTGATTCTTTCCATGATTACCGGCTTCAAGGAATTTGCCATGGTTCAGACCCTGACAAACGGAGGCCCCGGCACGGCCACTACCTACATGATCCAGTATATTTACACCACTGGATTTACAAAGCTGAGGGTGGGATATGCCAGTGCGGTTTCCATGGTACTGTTCTTTATTCTTATGGTGCTGTCCTTTGTACAGACGAAGACCATGGACACTACGGAGAACGGATGAAAGGAGAGAAGGGATGAAACAGTTAAAGAGTGTTTTAAAGTATGTCATATCCTTTGGTGTGGCGTTTATATGGATTTTTCCGGTGCTATGGCTGTTAGTCAGCTCTTTTAAGGGCGGCAACGAATTGTTCCGTTATCCCCTTACCTTTTTTCCGGAAGTGTTTACTTTAGCCAACTATGAGGCGGCGCTGGAACAGTTTAATTTCCTGCGGTATATTTTCAATACCTCGTTTATTACCCTGGTAGCTTCTGTGATTACCATTCTTATGAGCAGCATGTGCGGATATGCCCTGGCAAAATACAAGTATAAATGGCTGAATGTATTTTTCTTCTGTCTTTTAGCCACTACCATGCTGCCCACAGAGGTTATCATGAGGCCAAGCTTTACGGTGCTGTATAAGCTGGGGCTGTATGATTCCCTGTGGGGCTGTATTATCCCTACGGTGGGAACCATGACCGGAGTTTTTCTTATGAGACAATTTTTTATCACAGTGCCTAATGAGCTGATTGAATCCGCCAGAATAGACGGCGCCAATGAGGGAAGGATTTTTACCAGCCTCATGCTTCCTATCTGCAGGGCTCAGGTGGCAATCCTGGCTATCTTCAGCTTCCGGTGGAGATGGAATGACTATATCTGGCCTCTTTTAGCCCTTCGGACACCGGAGAAATATACGCTGCAGCTGGCCCTTCGCACCCTTTCTGGGGCGGAGGCAGTAAACTGGACCGTGCTTCTGTCCGCATCCGTGATCACTATGATTCCGGTGTTAATTGTATTTATTATTTTTAACAAGCAGATTATGACAGCCAACATGTCGTCCGGCGTTAAGGGATGACGGCAAAACCCCAAAGGCAGGTGCAGAAGAGATTCTGAGAATGCATACAATATAAGGAGGAAAAACATGAGAAAGAAAACAGCAAAAAGAACAGCAGCAATGGCAGCGGTACTGATGGCGGCATCTGTAATAGTAAGCGGATGCGGGAACAAAGGAGGAGACAGTGCAGGAGGCAAAAGCGGGACGACGGCTGCCCCGGCATCCACTGCGGCGGCAGACGGGGGGGCAAAAGAGACCACAGCAGCACCTGAGGCAAGAAAGGATGCGGTGGAACTGGAGCTTCTGATTTCCGATGACACCCTGGAAGGCGGCGCCATGGCAACGGTGGTTGCGAAATTTAACGAGGAACACAAGGACAAGGGCATCCAGGTGAAGATGAATGAGATCGCATACGCAGACATGCAGACTCAGATTCAGAACCGGGCGGCTGTGGGAGAGCTTCCGGCGTTAATCAAGCTTTCCAATTTCAGAAACTATATTGACTATGTACTTCCCCTTGACGGTTCCAGCCTGACACAGGATGATTTTTTGCTGGACGTATCCTATGAGGGCAAGATCTATGCAACCAGCATCAATACCACGGCAGTAGGATTATTTATTAACAAGACGGCATTTGACGCGGCAGGGGTGGCGTATCCTCTGACAGAGGATGAGAGATGGACCTGGGACGAGTTTGTGGCTGCAGTCAATGAAGTGGTAGAGAAGAATGACAATGTGAACACAGGGCTGGTTATCGACCATTCCCAACAGAGAATCGGAACCATTCTGTATCAGTTCGGCATGAATTATTTTGACCCGGCAGATGAGACAAGATTTGCGTTCCGCAGTGAGGAAACCAAGAAGGGAATTGATTTTATCCTGGATATGTATAAGGACGGCGGAATTTCCAAGGCTTCCGTAGGCGCAGGCACGGAGAATGCCCAGGATGTGTTTAAGACAGGTACAGTGGCAGCCCATCTGGCAGGAAACTGGTGTATGAATGATTATACAACCAATATTACGGATTTTGAGTGGTGTCCGGTGCTGATGCCCAAGGAGCAGAATGCGGCTACCTGCCTGGGCGGAAATTATCTGTATGCTATGGACGGAACCGGGCTTGAGGAGGATGCAATTTATTTCCTGGAGTGGTTCTATCAGCCGGAGAATTACACCCTATACTGTGAGACAGGCAATTATCTTCCGGGAAAGACAGGGATTAACCCTGCTTATACGGTAGAAGGGCTTGATATCTTTAATATGGAAATCAACAACAGTATTACGCAGCCCCGGTATGATTCCTCTATTTTTACAAAGCATACGGGAGAGAATGTGGACAATATTGTGAGAGACGCGTTTGACAGAGCTATCGGCGGAGAGCTTGACAGTGACGGGGTTATGGATTATGTGGTGAAGGAGCATCTGGGGATTTTGTCTAATGTTCATGAATAATGAGGGAGAAGGCAGCCGCTGTTTATGGCGGCTGCCCAATTTTTTAAAGGAACTATGAAAGGAGAAGGAACGGTTGTGAGGAAACATTATGAAAGGATGCTTAAAGATACGGAAGAAAGGGCGAAAAGGGCCGTGAGGGATCAGATGAAAGAGCCCAGGAATTTTTACGGCGGGATTATGGCGGAAAACGGGATTGTTCAGGCGAAATATACGATTTACCGGGCTACTTCCGCCATGGGGGCATACTGTAATCCGGATTCCTGCCTTTATCGCGACGGAGAGATTTTTTCCATGATAAGGGACGGCCTTGTATTTGCGGGAAAATGTCAGCATGAGAATGGTTTGTTCGATCTGGTTTCATGTAATTTTGATTCTGCACCGGACACGGCATTTATTTTAAAAAGAATATATCCTTATCTTGCTTATCTGGAAAGGAACCGGAAGACAGAGGAGGAAGAGGAGATTTACCGGCTGCTTCGGGGGATCGCACAGAAAGGGGCCAGGGGAATCTGCATAGGTGGTTTTCATACGCCTAACCACCGGTGGGCCATTGCTTCCCAGCTGATTCAGTATGGCGAATATTTCGGCGATGACAGCCTGGGGGAGAGGGCTAAGGCGTATCTTCTTGAGGGGATTGACTGCAGTGAGGACGGGGAGTATTCGGAGAAATCTTCCGGCAATTATAACCGCATCAACAATGACGCCATGATTACCATAGGAAATGTGACAGGGGATAAGGCGTATTATGAGTATGCGGTCAGAAATTTACGGATGATGCTTACATATATTGAGCCAGACGGCAGTATTTTTACCGGAAATTCTACCCGGTGGGACAACGGGATGGTGGTATTTCCCAAGAATTACTATTCGGAATATCTGGAGATGGGGATTGTCATGGATATTCCGGAATTTTTGGATATGGCTAATTTTATTTTTCAGATGGTGGGAGAGAAGAGGATTCTTGCTCCGGATCAGCTGATTGTGTATATGAATCATCCGGAATGGATAGATGTGGAACATAAGGGTATATGGAAGCAGGGGAATTTTAAGTGTCTGTATAAAAGCTCCGGGATCGCCCGGGTGAGAAAAGGGGGATACCTGTATACTCTTATGACAGGAAAGCCAGGATTTTTGCATTTTACAGGGGAAAGTGTCAGTGTGGAGGTAAGGCTTGCAGGGGGTTTTTTTGAACACAGGGCATTTCAGGCAGAGACTCTAAAGGAGCTGCCGGACGGAAGGGGATACCTTTTGACCCAGGTGATGCACGGCTGGTATTATCTGCCGTTTCAGGAGAAGCCAGAGAGTAGTGACTGGTGGGAGATGGACAATAACAGTCGGAAAAAGCTTGCCGGGCCGGATCTTAAGCTTCAGGTGAAAGTTGTCGATATCAATGATGGTATAGAGCTTCAGATGAAGGTAAGCGGGGTGCAGGGAGCGCCTTTCCGGGTGGAGCTGGCAGTCCGGGGGGCAGACTATGTCCAGGGGGAAGAGTTTCAGATGAAGTCCTGGAACGGCGGATGCATGATACTTAGAAGCGGGGAAGGATATTTTGGAAACCTGGATGAAAGTCTGAGGATCGGGCCGGGATTTGCCGTTCACAGATTTACCGCCGGGATGGCTGGAAGCCAGGCGGAGTCAGGTGACTGTTTTATGGTGTACTGCACGGATCTTACGGAGTTTGACAGGACTTTGAGGATACGGCTTTGCGGGTCACAGAGGCTCTGACGGCGGCCAACGTCTGGGAATATGAGTTTGAAGTGAAAGGGGTAATGCCAGAATCCTAAGTAAAATCAAGGGTTCTGGCATTTATCTGGGATGACTATGAGTGGGAGAGTGAAAAGAAGCAGGAAGGATCATACAATCCGGGAGGAAGTTTTTGATGGAATATAAAATAATCCGCCTGGCAGAGATGCCTGAAATGAAAGAGCAGGCTGCCAGGTGGTTTCACGAAAAATGGGGAATTCCTTTGAAGGCTTATCTTGAAAGCATGGAGGAATGTCTGGAAAAGAAAGGGCCGGTTCCCCAATGGTATATGGCAGTGGAGGGGGTTGAGATTATCGGAGGAATGGGAGTCATTGAAAATGATTTCCATGACCGGAAGGACCTTGCCCCCAATGTGTGTGCAGTATATACAGAGGAAGGCAGAAGAGGCCGGGGAGTGGCAGGGGCGCTTCTGGATTATGTGTGCAGGGATATGAAGGAGCAAGGAATCGATACCTTATATCTGTTGACAGATCATACCTCTTTTTATGAGCGTTATGGTTGGGAATTTCTGTGCATGGTTCAGGGAGATGGGGAATCATATATGTCAAGAATGTATATCCACAGGTGATAGACAAGAAATAAAAGTCAAGAGGTATGAAGCAAGAGATATGAGGCAAACGGTATAAGATTTGACCAGATAAGTATAATAATGTACTGGCACGTTCATCTGTGAACGATTATTGCATTGGTTTATACGAAAGGAAGGATCCTATGAGTAATCATCTGAAAAATGAGACAAGCCCATATCTGCTGCAGCACGCAGAGAATCCTGTGGACTGGTATCCATGGTGTGAGGAGGCTTTTGAAAGAGCCAGAAAAGAAGAGAAACCGGTTTTCTTGAGTGTTGGCTACAGCACCTGTCATTGGTGCCACGTAATGGCTCATGAAAGCTTTGAAGATAAGAAAACAGCCGAAATTCTTAACCGATATTTTATTTCCATAAAAGTAGACCGTGAGGAGCGGCCCGATATTGACAGTGTGTATATGGCGGTGTGTCAGGCATTTACCGAAAGCGGCGGCTGGCCCATGAGTATTTTCATGACGTGGGATAAAAAGCCGTTTCTGGCCGGCACATATTTTCCGGTACGGTCACGGTACGGCATGCCGGGATTTATTGACCTGCTAAATGAGATATCCGGCCGGTGGAACATAAGCCGGAGAAAACTTCTGGATTCGGCTGATCGGATAATCGCTCATTTGCAGCAGCGGATACCCGGATACCAGAGTGGGGAAGAGGACCGTCTTATAGAAAAGGGAGTCCGGATGTTCTCTGACAATTTTGACCGTGTATATGGAGGATTCGGCGATGCTCCCAAGTTTCCCACAGCTCATAATCTTTTGTTTCTGATGCTGTATGCAGAGAGAAAATCGGATCCGGCAGTACTGGGAATGGTGGAAAAGACACTTTTGCAGATGCGTAAAGGCGGTATCTTTGATCACATCGGATATGGTTTTTCCAGATATTCCACGGACCGGCGTTTTCTCGTGCCTCACTTTGAGAAAATGTTATATGACAATGCACTGTTGATGACAGCATATGCATCGGCCTATTCCATGACTCAAAATTCCATATATCTGGATACCGCCGAGAAAATTGCCAGGTATGTGTGCCGGGAATTAACTTCCACCGACGGCGGGTTTTATAGTGCCCAGGATGCGGACAGTGAGGGCGTGGAAGGGAAGTATTATACGTTTGCCCTGTCAGAGATTATGGAAGTCCTGGGGGAAGAAAGAGGGAAAGAATTTGCCCATATCTTTGATATCACAGAAGACGGTAATTTTGAGGGCGTAAATATTCCCAATCTCCTAAAAAGCAATGTCATTGATGGGAAATTGGATGCAGAGCTAGAGACACTGTATCACTATCGAAAAAAACGCTGGAAGCTGCATCTGGACGATAAGGTTCTGATTTCCTGGAATTCCATGATGATAGGGGCACTGTCTGTACTCTACAGGGTTTCCGGGAATGACAGATATCTTCAGGCAGCCTCAGACGCACAGAGATTTCTTGAAAGGAGTTTAAGCGAGAACACCTATCTTTACACAAGCTGGCGCGGCGGAAAACATTCGAAAAACGGATTCCTGGATGATTACGCATTCTATGTGGCCGGGCTTATAGAACTGTATAATGCTTCCTTAAACGAAGCGTATCTGAAAAAGGGGGAGCAGTTCTGTCGTGAGGCGGTAAAACGGTTTGCAGATAATGAAAATGGCGGCTTCTATCTTTCTGATCCGGATAACACAGAACTGTTTATGAATCCTAAGGAACGATACGATAGGGCAGTTCCAAGCGGAAATTCTATGATGGCATACAATTTTGTAAGATTGTATCAGCTGACGGAAAAAGAGGAGTACCAAGAACTTGCCAAAAAGCAAATCCGGTACATGTCTGCTGGGACCCGGGAGTATCCCATGGGACATAGTATGTTTCTGTTTGCAAAGCTGATGTATGAGGAGCCGCCGGAGCATATTGTGATTGCCCTTAAAAATGCCACAGATTTGGAGCATATAAAAGGGCGGCTTCCGCTGCTGGCTAATGTTGTTACGGTTTTTGATGACAAAAATTATCCGCTGTTAAATAATAGGACCACATTCTATGTCTGCAGGAATCATACCTGTCTTGCACCTTCTAATGTGCTTTCCGTCTAAAAAGTTAAAACAATATCACGAAAATAAGGAATCCTGGCAGTCAGCTGTAATAATAGCGGCTTCCAGGATTTTCTGTTTTGTGGTAAAGGCTACTGAAGTATGGATAGGAGTAGGGTATAATTCCTAAATAAGGAATCCAGGAGAGAGGCTTTTCGAAAAAGGAGGAAAGGGGGAAAAACAAAAGTTATGGTAAAAACGGATGCCAGATATCAGGCATACCTTCAGATTCTGAGGGAGGAGCTGGTTCCGGCAATGGGCTGCACAGAGCCAATTGCCATTGCTTACGGGGCGGCCCTTGCCAGGGAGACCCTGGGGGAACTGCCGGAACGGGTGGTAGTAGAGGCCAGCGGAAGTATTATCAAAAACGTGAAATCCGTCGTGGTACCCAATACGGATTACCAGAGAGGAATTCCGGCGGCAGCCGTAGCCGGAATCATTGCTGGAGATGCATCGAAAGGACTGGAGGTGATTTCCGGGACGACGAAGGAACAGATAAAACGGATGAAGGAATTTCTGAATCATGTGGAGATCAAGGTAGGGCATGTGGATCATGGAATAACCTTTGATATTTTGATAACGCTTTACAAAGGAGATACATATGCCAGGGTGAGGATTGCAGGCTTTCACACCAATGTGGTTTTGATTGAAAAAAATGGGAGAATATTAAAGAAGGAGGAAGTGGCTGATGAAGCCCAAAAAGGTTTGACAGACAGAAGCCTGCTGAATATGGAAGGGATCTGGGACTTTATCAATACGGCAGATATAGAGGAGATTAAGGAGATACTAAAACCACAGATCCAGTATAACCTGGCAATTGCCGAAGAAGGCTTAAGGGGAGAGTATGGAGCCAATATCGGCTCGGTTCTTCTGAAAATCTGCCATAATGATGTGAAGACCAGAGCCAGGGCTATGGCGGCGGCAGGTTCTGATGCCAGGATGAACGGATGTGAGATGCCGGTGATTATCAATTCGGGAAGCGGAAATCAGGGAATCACTGCTTCAGTTCCTGTGCTGGTATATGCACAGGAACTGAAGGCAAAGGAAGAGAAAACATACAGAGCTCTTGCCCTTTCTAATCTGACAACCATTCATCAGAAAACACCAATCGGCCGTCTGTCTGCTTATTGCGGGGCAATCAGTGCCGGGGCCGGAGCAGGAGCCGGGATCGCCTATCTGTGTGGAGGGGGTTTTGAAGAGGTGATCCATACCGTTGTCAATGCTCTGGCCATCGCGTCGGGGGTGGTCTGCGACGGGGCCAAAGCTTCCTGCGCCGGCAAGATTGCCTTGGCGGTGGATGCAGGGATCCTAGGATACCATATGTATCAGTGTGGCCAGCAGTTTTACGGAGGAGACGGTATTGTGACCAAAGGAGTGGAGAAGACCATCCTCAATGTAGGCCGTCTGGGAAAACAGGGAATGAGACAGACCAATGAGGAAATAATAAAGATAATGACAGAAGAATAGCATTTGAACGAAGGAGGGGTAATCGCTATGATTCAAACAGGTTTTGGTTTTATATCTTTTGTGCTGTTTTTTACGGCAATCGTACTGGTTGTAACCAATAAGTATTCCTTTAAATTTTACAAATTCATACCTCCGGTGATTATGATCTACATTGGGGCCATGGTGATGTATACCTGCGGCGTGTGGGAGATGAACGAAAGTGTAGCCAACACCCGTTCCGCATTCATCAACAATCTGGTTCCGGTTATGATCTTCCTTATGTGTCTGAGGTGTAATCTGAAGGAAATCATCAAACTTGGGCCGAGGCTTACCCTGACGTTCTTTTCGGCCACATTTTCGATTGCGGTGGGATTTATATTGTCTTTTCTGATTTTTCGAGGATTCTTTGAAAGCGATACCCATCTTGCTTTCTCGGCTATGGCAGCAGGATGGATGGGCGGAACCCAGAATTTCCTGGCGGTCAAAAGTGCGCTGGGAGTAAGTGATGAGTCTATGACCTATACCCTGCTGATGGGCAATATCAACTATTCTCTGCTGATTATGTTCCTGGTTGCCATCGGCGGCTTTGCGGCAAAGTTTAACACATGGACCAGGACAGATATGAAGCCTATTGAGAAAATCTTAAGCAAGCTTGGGGAAGGCACACAGAAACAGGAGAGAACCACCTATCTGGATTTGATGCTGATTCTCGGCATGAGTATGATGGTGTCTACCATTTCACAATATCTGTCTACAATACTGCCTAAAATCGGCTTTATTGACGCCAGCATCTGGAAGATCTTGCTTGCCACCTTTATCGGTATCGGTTTTGCCCTGACTAATGTGGGCAAGCTGCGGGGAATTGATGAGATATCCAACATTTCCCTGTATATGATTTTGATTTTGACTGCATCCAACGTAAACCTGGCAGCTTTAATCAACGCTCCGATTTATATCCTTGCCGGTTTTGTGATTCTTGTGATTCATTTTATTATCATGGTTCTTATGGCGAAGCTTTTCAAGCTGGACTTGTATACCTGCGGAATCGCATCCATTGCCAACGTAGGAGGTGTGGCGTCTGCCCCTATTATTGCGGCCACCTATGACAAAAACCTGGTATCCGTATCGGTTCTCATGTCCCTTCTGGGAGATTTGTCAGGCACATTTATTGCCATTGGAATGGCACAGATGCTGATTAAGATCATAGGTTAGTACTGATGAGAAGAAAGGCGATGAATTTATGTATTATACCGTAACACCCCAGAATATTTGTCCCACGTCCATCTCTTTTAATCTGGAAGGAAATGTGGTGACGGACATCTCTTTCGTCCGCGGATGCGACGGGAATCTGAAGGCTCTTTCCCGGCTGGTAGACGGAATGACCGTGGAACAGATCGAAGGATATTTAAAAGGCAATGTCTGCGGAAAGAGAGGAACCTCATGCGCCGACCAGCTGGCCCGGGCCGTGCGGGAAAAGTATGAGGAAAGCAGGAGAAATTAAGCAGAGCCATATGGTCTGCGGGATGGAGGCTGCATGGAAGAAAAAAAGCAGAGAATACTGGAGGAGTTAAAGAGCAAAAGCATTATCTCCATGGGAGGGACAGAGGCAGTCGGAGTGGCGTATTCCGTGGCCTATGCCCGGATGAAGGCCGAGGGAGGGGTGAAGAAGATACGGATTACCGTGGATTCCAGTATTTTTAAAAACGGAATCAATGTGACCATTCCAGGCTGCGAAGAGAGAGGACTGGATTTTGCAGCCGCTCTGGGATATGTGTACGGCAATATGGACAGGAAACTGATGCTTTTATCTGATTATGGTTCCGAAGATGTTCTGGAGGCCAAAAGGCTTCTGGCTCATGGGATGGTGTCCATTCGAATCAAGGATGACTGTGATAAGCTGTATATAGAAACTATTTTGGAAAATGAAAAAAATGTGGTGCGGGTTCTGGTGCTGGATTACCACCTCAATGTGATATTGGATGAAGTTGTGACAGATGTGGAGGAACTGAAGGAATACAGAAAAGTTCCGGTCCTTAATTTTATAAAAAGTGAAAATCTGGGACTGGAGGACTTTCTGGACTTTGTGGATACGGTGGAGTTAAAAGAACTGTCCTTTATCAAGGACGGCCTTAACTACAATCTGGCATTTGCACAGTACAGGGATGAGGAGGGGATGGCAGATTCCTTCAGCAGAGCTATGGATCGCTACGGAGTGCCGGAGGATATCATCACCTATACCCAGAACCTGTGTGTCAGGGCATGTGAGGCTCGGATACGGGGAGTCAATCTTCCGGTTATGACTGCAGCAGGAAGCGCCAACTATGGACTTGCCATTTATCTTGCCGGATATGGGGCAGGCATGAAGTTGAGGGCAGAGGAGGACAGGATTCTTAGGGCGATTGCCCTGTCCAACTTGATGAGTCTGTGTGTAAATTCCTATGTAGGCTCCAACTCCTCTGTCTGTGATTGTGGTCTGGCCATAGGCGTGGGCACAGCCGTAGGATGTGTGTATCTGCTGGGAGGAGACTGCCAGACTATGATCCGGGCAGTGAAGAACATGCTGGGCAGTGTGACCGGGATAATCTGTGAGGGAAGCAGGATAAGCTGTGCCTGGAAGATCGGACTTTCCGTGTCCTGGGCAGTTAAATCAGCTCTCCTTGCTATGGAATACGAGGAAACGGAAGAGGAAGGATTCTGGGCGGACAGCCTGGACAAGCTTTTGGAAAATATTGCACGGATTTACGGGCCGCTTTCCAATACGATCAACCACAGGATTGTGGACATTATTACAGGAAGAGAGCGCGGGAATTGAAAGATATGATTTGCAGGTGTTCCACACAGATTGAGGTTCCGAAGGGCCAGATCATCCATGTGGCAGGAACGAGAGACAGCAGTGTTTATTACATTGCAAAAGGGTCAGTCAGATTTGTCTGCAATAGTATGGAGGGAAATGAAAAGACCCTGTATATATTGGGCGAGAACAATTTTTTTAATGAGGAGATTCTGTTTCATCCTTACGAGATTGCTATGGATGCCATATGCAACGAAGCATGTGCCCTCTGGAAAATTGATTCCTATGTGCATCAGGAACTGTTGGAAAATCAGGAGTTTGTCCGGGAAATATGCAGAGGGGTTATCAAAAAAAAGGAGCTTCTGCAGAAGGAGATCAGAGACATTTGTTTTATGTCCTGCAAGCAAAGGATCCTTCAGATTCTGGCAGATGCGTGTGACAGGGAGCATCTGAATGAACAGAATTGGTATGATGTGAGGCGGAAGTATACCCATCAGGAACTTGCAAGCCTGATCGGGGCAAACCGCGTGACAGTAAGCAAGCTGATGGCAGAGTTGTGTGAGGAGAAAAAGATTCGCAGCAGAGGAAGGAGAGTTCAGGTACACTGTGATGTGGCGGATAAGGATTTGCATCTGTGAGAGATGGACAGGCACTGGGATGCTGTGTTTGATTCAGCACTAAAAACCTATTGACACAGTAGGAAAATGGGTGTATGATAGCACCATCAGATTTAAGCAGAATCAAAGGAATGTGCTGACGTATCTTATTTATCATGGAACGAAAGGTCCGGAAGGTAAAGCCATGACAGGTCATAATGCGATTGGAATAAATGGTATCATGTGGTGTTGTTCAATGGTTTTCTCCCGGGCATATGTTATGGACCGGTGCTTCGGTATGCGTCATATAAATATCACGTAAAGCGGAGGAGAGAACATTATGAACAAGTACAGATTTGAAACGCTTCAGCTGCATGTAGGACAGGAAGAGCCTGACCCGGCCACAGATTCCAGGGCGGTACCGATTTATCAGACCACTTCTTATGTATTTCACAATTGCGCCCATGCGGCGGCGCGGTTTGGGCTGGCGGATCCGGGCAACATCTACGGCCGTTTAACCAATTCCACCCAGGATGTTCTGGAAAAAAGGCTGGCGGCCCTGGAAGGCGGTGTTGCAGCCCTGGCCCTGGCATCTGGTGCGGCGGCAATTACATACACGATTCAGGCTTTAGCCCAAGACGGAGGCCATATTGTCGCACAGAAGACCATATATGGAGGCAGCTACAATCTTCTGGAGCATACCCTGCCCCATTACGGAATCAGCACTACATTTGTGGATGTTCACAACCTGGAGGAAGTAAAGGCAGCCATTCGGCCGGACACCCGTGCCATCTACCTGGAGACACTGGGAAATCCCAACAGCGATATTCCGGATATAGATGCCATTGCCAAAATCGCCCACTGTCATGGCCTGCCATTGGTAATTGACAATACCTTTGGCACACCCTATCTGATCCGACCCATTGAACACGGGGCGGATATTGTGGTTCACTCCGCTACAAAGTTTATCGGGGGCCATGGTACGACTTTAGGCGGCATCATCGTAGATTCTGGTAAATTTGACTGGAAGGCCAGCGAAAAATACGGGGCGATTGCCCGGCCAAATCCCAGCTATCACGGGATTTCTTTTGTGGATGCGGCAGGGCCTGCGGCCTTTGTAACTTATGTCCGGGCCATTCTGCTTCGGGATACGGGAGCGGCTATTTCTCCGTTTCATGCGTTTCTCCTGTTGCAGGGAGTAGAGACCCTCTCCCTTCGTCTGGACCGTCACGCAGAAAATACGAAAAAGGTTGTGGAGTTCCTTTCCCGTCATCCGAAGGTGGCCCGCGTGAATCACCCCTGTCTGCCGGACCATCCGGACCATGAACTGTACCAGAGATATTTTCCTCACGGCGGGGCGTCTATTTTCACATTCGAGATAAAAGGCAGCCAAGAGGAAGCACATAAGTTTATTGACCATTTAAAGATATTTTCTTTGCTGGCAAATGTGGCAGATGTGAAGAGTCTTGTGATTCATCCTGCTACCACCACCCATTCCCAGCTGACCACTCAGGAGCTGGAGGAGCAAGGTATCCGGCCTAATACCATCCGGCTTTCCATCGGGACGGAGCATATTGATGATATTCTTGAGGATTTGGAACTTGGTTTTGCCGCCGTAGAATAAAAATATGGATGATACCATCAAAGTATACATATGAGGCGAAGCTTCACAGCTGGAATGGGTTCCGACGACCTGGCAGGTGAGGCGAAGCGGCGTGTGCCGATACATATTATACGAGGAGGAATTTGAAATGTCGAATATTTATACCAGTGCCGACCAGCTGATTGGCAGGACTCCCCTTTTGGAGCTTACACAGATTGAGAAAGCGCTTGGACTAAAGGCCAGGATTCTGGCGAAGCTGGAGTATTTTAATCCTGCCGGTTCCGTAAAGGACCGTGTGGGGAAAGCCATGATTGAGGAGGCGGAGGCCAGCGGGAAGCTTACGAAGGATTCGGTCATCATTGAACCTACATCCGGGAATACGGGAATCGGATTGGCAGCTGTGGCGGCGGCAAAGGGATACCGCCTGATTATCACAATGCCGGAGACTATGTCTGTGGAGCGCCGCCAGATTATGAAAGCATATGGAGCGGAGCTGGTACTGACAGAGGGAAGCAAGGGAATGAAGGGTGCCATTGAAAAGGCGAAGGAACTGGTGAAAGAGATTCCCGGCAGCTTTATTGCAGGGCAATTTGTAAATCCGGCTAATCCGAAGGCGCATTTTGAGCATACCGGACCGGAAGTTTATGAGGATACCGACGGAAAGGTTGACATTTTTGTGGCCGGAGTAGGAACAGGAGGAACCATAACTGGTGTGGGAGAGTATCTGAAAGCACAGAATCCTCATATTCGGGTGGTTGCGGTGGAGCCGTCACTGTCTCCGGTGCTTTCCGGCGGCACTCCCGGCGCTCACGGAATTCAGGGCATCGGCGCAGGATTCGTCCCCGATGTGCTGAATACGGAAATTTATGATGAGATTATCACGGTTTCCAATGAGGATGCCTATGAGACTGGAAGACTGATAGGCCGCAGGGAGGGAATTCTGGTAGGCATATCCTCCGGAGCTGCCGCCTTTGCGGCTATGGAGCTGGCCAGGAGGCCTGAAAATGAGGGAAAAACCATTGTAGTGCTTCTTCCGGATACGGGAGACAGGTATTTGTCCACACCTTTGTTTGCGGACTGAAGTTTTATAGCAGAAAACAAAGGAGGCCCCGGACTGCTTTTTAGCGGTCCGGGGCACTTCTATGGATTTCAGATGAGAGAAATGGAAAAATTGGAATCAAAGGATTACTTGGAACCGGTATTGTGACGATATTATAAATAATAAACATTTGACAGGACATTTTCGTTTTAACAGGTGAAGGGCCAAAGGAAAGGGAGAGTTTCTATGGGAATCATGTTGGTTACATCGTTGAACTCCTTTGTGAAAAACATGGAGATGAATGTGAAATGGAAGGAAAGGCAGGAAGAAAAGAACTATGCTCCGGATAGTACGGGGGACGGCGAGGATTCCGTGTCCAAAGATTTCCAGAAGAAGATAGATGAAATCCGCTATCCTGAATATGACCGTTCCAGCCAGATGGAGGCTGATATTGAGATAAAGCTGACTGCCGGAAAGAAGCTTAGGGGTGAGGAACTGGAGTATTTGAAGAACCACGATCGGGCCATGTATCAGAAGGTGAAAATCATCAACAGAGAGAGGGATGCTTATGAGAAAGCCCTGTTATCCTGCAAGACCAAAGAAGAGGTGGAGCAGCTGAAGGCGGACTATGCGGCGGCAGCGGTCCGGCGCATCAATGCTATCCGGAATGATACCGGTATTTCCGCAGAGAAAAAGAGAGAGCTTTTTAAAATGGAGCATTTTCGGGCAGCCGCCCTGGATGATGCCATGCATGGGTTTATGGAAAGCTCGGATTATACACTTCTTCCGGAAGGAACCGAACCGGTGAAGGATGAGAAAAAACCGGAGGAAGGGAAAAAGGCGGACGCTGTGTTTGACCCGGAAGTTTTGCAGTTCCAAAAGGTGGAGCGGGAGAAGCAGGAAGCAGGAACTGTGTTAGAAAAGGCAGCAGAATCAGCAGAATATGAAGTGCTGAAAGCGGAAACCGGTGATGAGAAAGAGATGGAGGAATCTACAGATGACGCCTGTGAAGAGGGAACCATCATGAGAGCGATTTTAGATGAAGAAGCCAGGTGGGCCAGGGAAGAAGAGGAACAGGCTTTTGCTTCTCAGGACATGAACCAGGTTCAGAATGAAGAATCACCAGAGGGAGCTTTCATAAGACGGGCCAGGACAGCCTATCTTTCCGCCCAGGCGTTTATGACTCATGAAGAAACAGCCAATATTGATTTGCGGAGATAAAAGAGGTGGTCTAAGGAAAGCCTATGAAGAAAATTCTGAGAGAATGACGGAAGATAGTATCAGAGAACGATATATCTGAGAGAGGATTGGAACCGATAAAGTGGAGATAGAGAAGCTGGAATTGGATTTTACGGTGTGCAAGGTCAGAAATTATAAAAAGGTTAACCTGGAAGAGGAGTTTTGTTTTATCGGTAAGACGGACAGAGAGAAATCACTGGTGTGTCGGACAGAGAGTGTGCCTGATAATGTTCTGGAGCGGGAGGATGGATGGAAAGCATTTCGGATTCAGGGAGTTCTGGATTTTTCTCTGGTGGGGATTTTGTCGAAGATAGCCGGGCTTCTTGCAGAGTATGGAATCAGTATTTTTGTTGTATCTACATATGATACAGATTATGTTCTCGTAAAGGAAGAGAATTTTATGAAAGCCATGGAGGTGCTTTTGCAGGCGGGATACCGAATTTTATAGATTTTCGTCAAGTTGGCAGGCAGCACAGAGGAAAACCATGTTCCACCGCCTTGGTATAAACATGATGGAAAGAAGGTACTAAAAGAAAAATTGCTTATTTATAGTATATAAGTAGTAGTAATAACATTTTGAGTATGATATACTGTAAGTATAACAAAACACTTTTCTTTTAAAACAGAGGAGGTGAAACTATATGCCATCAAATGAAAAAGAGATAAATTGCAATTTATTCGATCAGTTGTCAATTTTGGAGCGGATAGAGGCTGTAACAAAAGATGAAGCAGCATTGAAACAAATAGCAATTGAACGACGGCAGATAGAAAGAAAGTTGTATCAGAAACCGCCATTAACAAGCGAATAGCTTAAGAAGGAGGATGTCAGGCGGCATCCTCTTTTTATTGTGCGTCTTGCGGCGCACGTTTCTAAAGGGTGAAAGTCCCTAATCCGCCCTAGTAGTGGGAAGGAATAAGCAGCGGAACGGGAGATAAAAACAGGAAATGAAAATGCCTTTAGGTGTCATCCGGAAACTTGATGAAAAGGCCTGTTTGTGGTAAGCTGGAGACGAAAAGATTTTGTGAAAAGAAGGTGAAGATTTGTGAAATCAGCAAAGGTGTTTCTGTGGGCCATGTATGTGCATCTGGTTTTCAGCATTGCCGTTCCTGTGGGAATTGTGCTTTCCTGTATAGACGAGGGATGGGATGCAGTGGGAATCGTTTTGGTTTTGCTTTACTGGCTGGAGACTGTTGCCGTTCAGATAATTGGATGGGTCTGCGCCGGGTTGGCGGTGGTGACATACAGGAAGGGACAGTGGGAGAAGCTGTTTTTGGGATGGAAGCGGCTGAAGGTTAGGTCTATACCGTTTTTTGTCATAAATTTCATATACAGCGTTCTTGTGTGGTTTATCCTGGTTGGAGGATCCAGAGGGATTCTGATTTTGTTGGTGCCAATTCCGATTATCTATACCTGTACTTTGGTTTTCCAGAGCGGCTGTGTGGGCATCTGTTACATAAAATATCTTCGGAAGCATTTGGAAGACAGTGTCAGGCCGTCGGGGATTCACTATGTACTGCAGCTTTTGGCGGTGGCGGATCTGGTCAGTACGGCTGTGATTTTGAAAAAGTATGGGAAGGAACGGTTAAAAAATTCCGTCCATGAAGGTGATTAGAGATAAAAATAGAGAGCCGGGTGCAAAGACAGCACTTTTTATTATGACAAAAACAGTTCACACTACTACCATGTTATGATGTTGGGGTCAAAAGAGAGATTGAAAAAGACACGGACAGGGATTATAACAGCTGTAGAGAAAACGGTGATGACCGGAAGCATCTGCGAGGAAGGCTTCCGGTCATAGTGTTTTCTCTGATTGTATAAGTAAACTTGTACGGGTACATCTTTAAGCAAAAATATCTACGTATTGTCCCTTTTTCGCCGGTTCCTTGTCATAAGTCTCAGGAGCGGAGCGGAAAACAGTCTGAGTATTTCCGCCTGCAATATAAGTTCTTCCGCATTCCGGACAGACACCTGTACGATAGGTGACGGATTGAGAAACGATTTCCTTATCCTCTCTCTGAGCCTGAGCCCATGCCCGCACAACATGTTCTGACTCGTGAGCGCGTACGGCGTAGGCGGCTTTTTCCGGGGTCAGCCTGGTGGGGGTCTTGAAAGAAACACCCGGGTCATTGGAACCGTCCTGATAAGTGCGGTTCTTGCAGGTCTGGCATTCGTTGGTGTCATAGTCCGGCTGTCCGAAGACCTTCTTAGAATCCGAAGATTTTGAAAAGCCGGGAAATTCCTGCCCGATGGACTGAGCCGGAGGCTGATCCGAAACCATGGAGGTCATAGGGACAGGCCTGGAAAATGACATATAGTTAAGGGCCAGAGAAACGTTCATAAAATCACCTCCGGATTATAAATCTTTCATAGCCGGGTTGTATTTTAATTCCATAAAAGAGTTAAAATCTTTGTTGTACATCTTTTCTAAATCTGCGCCGTAGCCGACTACCATCTGCGGCTGTTCCACAGCATATATCTTCAGCGCTTCCTGGGTATGTTTCTCGCTTAAGTCAATACAAGTCATAGTCTTGGATTTGCTGAACAGCCGCATCTCGCTTACACTGTTTCGGCCTGTGCGGGAATAATAGTATCCCCAGATAATATCTTTATTCGTTACAATTTTAGCTTTATTGCCGCTCATGTATACCGTCCATTTTTTTCCAAGCCAAACATGAGTGGAAATCGGATGAGCCTGATTAAAATCTTCTTCGATTTCCGCCAGGGAAACGGAACTGTTCTGCTGCAGGTAATTTTGAATGTTCTTCATATATGCGTTGCTGAAAAGACCGATGGCGCTTAAGACAGCGAATAGAATCAGAAAAGCAGCGCAGGCCATCAGAACCCAAAACAGAGGGGCATTGAGGCCGCCGATATTTTTTGTATCCAATTCGTAGAAATAGAATTGGTCAATGTCCGACTCTGTGATACCTAACTCTGTCAAGGCGTTCCGGAAATACCGTTCTGTCTGTGCATCCATAGGATTCCATACGCCTGTAACGGTAACCGGATCCGGAGGAGCCACAGTGCCTGTCTCGTCGTTTAAGTAATCAAACGTCTGCTGAATTTTCACATCCATTTCACTTTGTCTGCTTTTATTGAGATAAATGCTGTAAAAATACCAGACAGATTCCTGGTTTTCATAATCAGCCACAGACTGGAAGACCAGATAGCTGTATCCATTGGTGCTGGTAGTGCTGCCGCCGTATTTCTTTTTGGTAGTTGTTGTATGCTCTATGTAGTCATACAGAAAATTTTCCGCATCAATGGTAACGTATTTGCCTTTATAAGTTGCCGGATCTGCCGTGATATCCATTCTGGAAGGGCCTGTAATTACATCGAATATGGCAAATTTTGTAACAGCCAGCAATATGACTACGCCGATAACCGAAAAGATAACTCTTAGTGTGTTGGATTTTCTTGCTTTTTTTCTGAGTGTCTCTACCATAATGTTCCCCCTTGGTGATAAAATAATTTCATTTTCTCTATATTATAAACTAAATTCAGGAAAATTTCTACAGGCAGAATGGTTTTTCTTCAATTTTAAGACTTAAGAGTAGACATGCAGACCTAACTGGACGGTTGCGCTTAAGAGTCCGGCAGACATACTTTGTAGGGAAATTTCTACTAGGCCCTATATCTTGTATTTAAATAAAAAAGTAAAAACTATATCTTGCGTTTTTTGAAAGGCTCTGCTATAATAACCCTCGTAGCGCTCCGGTTCGTCCAAAAGCGGCGGTCCGGAGACTTTTTATTTTTATATCACAGGAATTATTTATAAAACTATGAAACGGCTGGAAATGAAAGGGGAACTGGAAGGATGATTCATGTAGTAAAGCGCGATGGTGAAGTGGCAGAATTTAGTCTGAACAAGATTACCGAAGCGATTAAAAAGGCGTTTAAGGCCACAGGAAATGATTACAGCAGCGAGATCCTGGAGCTTTTATCTCTGCGCGTTACCGCAGATTTTCAGAAGAAGCTGAAAGATGGTCATATTACTGTGGAGGAGATTCAGGACAGCGTAGAGCATGTTCTGGAGCAGGCCGGATATACGGAAGTAGCGAAAGCATACATATTGTACCGGAAGCAGCGGGAGAAGATCCGCAATATGAATAACACCATCCTTAACTATAAAGAGGTGGTAGACAGTTATGTAAAAGTAGAAGACTGGAGGGTAAAGGAGAATGCCACGGTTACTTACTCCGTAGGCGGTCTGATCTTAAGCAACTCCGGCGCCGTGACGGCAAACTACTGGCTGTCCGAAGTATATGACCAGGAGATCGCAGACGCTCACCGCAACGCGGACATTCATCTTCATGACCTGTCCATGCTGACGGGATACTGTGCAGGATGGTCTTTAAAGCAGCTTTTGCTGGAAGGATTGGGGGGAATTACGGGTAAGATTACCTCCTCCCCGGCAAAGCATCTGTCCGTTTTGTGCAACCAGATGGTAAATTTCCTTGGAATCATGCAGAATGAGTGGGCAGGAGCTCAGGCATTTTCCTCGTTTGATACCTACCTGGCGCCGTTTGTAAAGACAGACCGATTGACTTATCCGGAAGTGAAAAAATGTATTGAGTCCTTTATTTATGGTGTGAATACTCCAAGCCGCTGGGGAACCCAGTCACCGTTTTCCAATATTACACTGGATTGGACCGTGCCAGATGATATGGCAGAGATGCCGGCCATTGTAGGCGGAAAGGAAATGGATTTCAAGTATAAAGACTGTAAAAAAGAGATGGATATGGTAAATAAGGCATTTATTGAAACCATGATCGAAGGTGATGCCGACGGAAGAGGATTTCAGTATCCGATTCCTACCTATTCGATTACCAAGGATTTTGACTGGTCCGAGACAGAGAATAACCGGCTTTTATTTGAAATGACGGCAAAGTATGGGACACCGTATTTTTCCAACTACATCAACAGTGATATGCAGCCCAGCGATGTGCGCAGTATGTGCTGCAGGCTTCGACTGGATCTGCGGGAACTGCGCCGGAAGACAGGAGGATTCTTCGGTTCCGGGGAGAGCACCGGTTCCATAGGCGTAGTGACCATCAATATGCCCAGACTTGCATACCTGTCTAAGGATGAGGAGGATTTTTATAAGCGTCTGGATCATATGATGGATCTTTCTGCCCGCTCTTTAAAGACTAAACGGCAGGTTATCTCCAAGCTGATGGATGGCGGTTTGTATCCTTATACCAAGAGATACCTGGGAAATTTTGACAATCATTTTTCCACCATTGGCCTGGTAGGCATGAATGAGGCGGGGCTCAATGCCAAATGGCTTAGGAAGGATATGACTCACAAGGAGACTCAGGAATTTACGAGAGCTGTACTGAACCATATGAGAGAAAGACTTGCTGATTATCAGGAGATCTATGGAGATCTGTACAATCTGGAAGCGACGCCGGCAGAGTCTACCGCCTATCGTTTTGCAAAGCATGATAAGGAGAGATATCCGGATATTATTACCGCGGGTGGAGAGTGCAAAACACCATATTATACCAACAGTTCCCATCTGCCTGTGGATTATACTTCTGATATTTTTGATGCGCTGGATATTCAGGATGATTTGCAGACCTTGTATACTTCCGGGACAGTGTTCCATGCATTCTTAGGAGAGAAGATGCCTGACTGGAAAGCGGCGGCAAAACTGGTTCGCACCATTGCAGAAAATTATAAACTGCCCTATTATACCATGTCTCCGATTTATTCTATTTGTAAAGAACATGGATATCTGGTGGGAGAGCATTTTACCTGTCCGGTATGCGGTCAGGAGGCGGAAGTTTACAGCCGGATTACCGGGTATTACCGTCCGGTGAAGAACTGGAATGCAGGAAAGACCCAGGAATACAAGAACCGTATTTCTTATGACGTGGCCAATTCTGCTTTGAAAAAAGGAGAGAAGGCGGTTGCCAGGATTGTGGCGGCTGTGGAGAAAAAGAGAGAAGAACAGCCGGCTGGCACTTACTTATTTACCACTAAGACCTGTCCAAACTGCAAGATTGCCAAGGAATTCTTAAAGGATATGGAATATCAGGCCGTGGACGCAGAGGAGAATCCGGAGTTGGCGCAGGAGTTTGGGGTTATGCAGGCACCGACGCTGGTGGTGGTGAAGGACGGAAATATCCGGAAATTTGTAAATGCCAGCAATATTAAAAAGTTTGCGGAAGAAAAAGTGTTTGACAAAATTCTCTGAAACGGCTATGATATCATACATAGGTAAAGGCTGGGAAGAAGAGGAGTACACTTAAAACCCTGACAGAGAGAGACGTCCACCGGTTGAGAGGCGGCTTAAGGAAGTGGAAGTGGAAGGTAGCTTCGGAGCCGGGGCGGTGAATCTTTTAGTAGCTGTTCACGTCTGGTCCGCGTTATGGACTTAAGAGATATATGACAGAGATGTTTCGTCATATAAAAAAGGTGGTACCGCGGATTTGTTCGCCCTTTTCATGAGAGATCATGAAGAGGGCTTTTCTTTTTCCGTTTTTAAGTGCCTCTATTGTGATTATGAAAAAAGGAGATAAGCCATGAAAGAGTTGGAAAAGAATTATAACCCTTCGGAGATTGAGGGGAAATTGTACCAGAAATGGCTGGACAAAAAGTATTTCCGTGCCAGGAAAAACCCTGACAAGAAACCGTTTACCATTGTGATGCCGCCGCCTAATATTACGGGACAGCTTCACATGGGGCACGCCCTTGACAATACCATGCAGGATATCCTGACACGTTATAAAAGGATGCAGGGGTATGAGGCACTGTGGCAGCCAGGAACGGATCATGCGGCCATTGCCACAGAAGTAAAGGTAATTGAAAGCCTGAAGAAGCAGGGAATCGGGAAGGAAGATTTAGGCAGGGAAGGATTTTTGGAGAAGTGCTGGGACTGGCGGAAAGAGTATGGCGGACGGATTATTAATCAGCTTTATCGGTTGGGATCTTCCGCAGACTGGGACAGAGAGCGTTTTACCATGGATAAGGGCTGTTCCGATGCAGTCCTGGAAGTGTTTGTGAAACTGTATGAGAAGGGATATATTTACAAAGGTTCCCGTATTGTCAACTGGTGTCCGGTGTGCCAGACTTCTATCTCTGATGCCGAGGTGGAGCATGAGGATCAGAATGGATTTTTCTGGCATATCAATTATCCCATTGTGGGGGAGGAAGGACGGTTTGTGGAGATTGCTACGACCAGGCCGGAGACCTTGCTTGGAGATACGGCAGTGGCTGTGAATCCGGAGGATGAACGGTATCGGGGGCTGGTAGGCAAGATGTTAAAACTGCCTTTGACAGACAGGGAGATTCCGGTGATTGCCGACAGTTATGTAGATAAGGAGTTTGGAACCGGATGTGTGAAGATTACCCCGGCCCATGACCCCAATGACTTTGAGGTGGGAAAACGTCACAATCTGCCTGAGATTACGATTTTAAATGATGATGCTACCATCAATCTGCCTGGAAGTAAGTACCATGGCATGGACCGTTATGAGGCGAGGAAGGCCATGGTAGCGGATCTGGAAGCTTTGGGGCTTCTGGTGAAGGTGGTGCCTCACACCCATGCTGTAGGAATTCATGACCGGTGCAGCACAACCGTGGAGCCGATGGTGAAGCAGCAGTGGTTTGTGAAGATGGGAGAGATGATTAAGCCGGCGGTTGAAGGTGTAAAGAACGGGGAAATCAAATTGGTACCTCCTCGTATGGAAAAGACATATTTTAACTGGACTGACAATATCCGGGACTGGTGTATTTCCAGACAGCTGTGGTGGGGCCATAGGATTCCGGCTTATTACTGTCAGGATTGTAATGAGATTGTGGTTGCCAAGGAGGCGCCGGCGGTTTGCCCCAAATGCGGCGGCACTCATTTTAAGCAGGATGAGGACACGCTGGATACCTGGTTTTCTTCTGCCCTGTGGCCGTTTTCCACATTGGGCTGGCCGGAGAAGACGGAAGATCTGGAGTATTTCTACCCCACAGATGTGCTGGTGACAGGGTATGACATTATCTTCTTCTGGGTTATCCGCATGATCTTTTCCGGGTATGAGCAGATGGGTAAGGCACCCTTCCACACCGTGCTGTTCCACGGGCTGATCCGGGATTCCCAAGGAAGGAAGATGAGCAAATCTCTTGGAAACGGAATCGATCCTCTGGATGTGATAGATAAATACGGTGCGGATGCATTGCGTATGACCTTGGTTACCGGTAATGCTCCCGGCAACGACATGAGATTCTACTGGGAGAAGGTGGAGAACAGCCGCAACTTTGCCAACAAGATCTGGAATGCCTCCCGTTTCATCATGATGAATATGGAGAAGGCAGACAGGGTACAGATGGAAACCTATGATGCTATGTACGGTTTGAAGGGATCAGAGGCACAGAAACAGGCTGCGGCTTCCTGCCGGCAGGCACCTCTTACCATGGCGGACAAGTGGATTTTATCTAAGGCCAATGCTCTGGCAAAGGAAGTGACAGAGAATCTGGATAAATTTGAGCTGGGAATCGCTCTTCAGAAGGTATATGATTTTGTCTGGGAGGAATTCTGTGACTGGTATATCGAGATGGTGAAGCCGAGGCTGTGGAAGGAAGAGGATTCTACCAAAGCGGCGGCTGTCTGGACGCTGAAAACCGTGCTGATTCAGTCATTGAAGCTTCTGCATCCATATATTCCGTTTGTTACGGAGGAGATTTTCTGCAACCTGCAGGATGAAGAGGAATCAATTATGATCTCTTCCTGGCCGGTGTACAGAACGGAGTGGGAGTTTAAAACAGAGGAGACATCCGTAGAGACGATTAAGGAGGCGGTTCGGGCTATCCGCATGGTCCGCACTTCCATGAATGTACCGCCCAGCAAGAAGGCCAAGGTATTTGTGGTTTCTGAAAATGAGAAGCTGTTGGAGGTTTTTGAACACAGCAAGGTGTTTTTTGCGACTTTGGGGTATGCCAGCCAGGTAAGCCTGCAGAAGGATAAAGAGGGAATCGGGGAGGACGCGGTGTCGGCAGTGATCCCTCAGGCGGTTATCTATATGCCATTTGCGGAGCTGGTGGATATCGCCAGGGAAATAGAGCGGCTTGAGAAGGAAGAGGAGCGTCTGACGAAAGAACTGGCTCGTGTAAACGGGATGTTAAAGAATGAGAAGTTTGTAAGCAAGGCTCCGGCGGCTAAGATTGCACAGGAGAAGGAGAAGCAGCAGAAATACAGCCAGATGATGGAACAGGTGAAGGAGAGGCTGGCACAGCTTCGGTAGATGAGATGTTTTAGGATGGATGGGAAAGCGGGGAGCAGTCTGCTTTCCCATCTGTCTTTGAAATAAAAAATTCTGTCGTTTTCCGCGAAAAAAATGGGTTGCATAATGTGGGACTTATATTATAATATTAGATATCTGCGGAGGCTTGCCGCAGAGCTGCCTTCGCATATGAATTGATATGGAAAGGACGCTTAAAGGGATGAATGTCAGAGAGTATTTGGAACAGATTCCCCTGTGGGCGGATAAGAAGAATAGTCTGGATTCTATCCGTGATTTTTTACATGAGATGGGAAATCCTGAGGAAAAGATGAGAATTATCCATGTGGCGGGAACCAACGGGAAGGGATCTGTGTGTCAGTACATGACATCGGTGCTGTGTCAGGCAGGGTTTCGTGTAGGGACTTTTGTTTCCCCCCATCTGGAGGATGTGACAGAGAGGGTCCTTCTTTGCGGAAAGCCTGTAAAACAGGAACGGTTTGAAAAGGCTTTTGAACAGGTGAGGCAGCTGGCTGAGACCATGGCCGGCAGGGGGTA
Organism: uncultured Hungatella sp.; assembly: GCA_910588325.1. GTDB lineage: Bacteria > Bacillota > Clostridia > Lachnospirales > Lachnospiraceae > UBA3402. The sequence goes on along the minus strand of CAJUPP010000005.1, from coordinate 2,721 downwards.
TGCGCCGCCTACATATTTTGAATTTTTGTTTTATATGTTTATGGCTGTGATGAAGGAGTACAAGCCGGATTTTGTGGTTCTGGAGACAGGGCTTGGAGGAAGGCTGGATACTACCAATGTGGTGAGAATGCCTGTGCTAACGGTGATTACATCTGTCAGCATGGACCATATGCAGTATCTGGGGAATACCATAGAGGAAATAGCGGCGGAGAAGGCAGGGATTTTGAAGGAGCATGTACCTGTGGTTTATGATGCTTCCTGTCCTGAGAGCCGGAAGGTGATAGAAGAAAGGGCCGGGATGCTTGGGAGTCTCCAGGTTCCCGTAAGCCAGGAAGATTATACATTTATAAGCAGAGACGTGTCGGGAATCCGGGTAAAGGTGGAAACTGAAGACTGGGGGGATTTGCTGGTTAAAATTCCTTCCCAGGCTGAATATCAGATGATGAATACGGCAGTGGCAGTTCGGGCTTTGGATGTGCTGGCAGAAGAACTGTGGAGGGAGAAGACCGGTGAGCGGCCGGAAGTGAAAGACAGCGGGCAGCCGGATTTTGACGGCTTATTAAAAAAATGGAGATTGGATAAAGGAGACTGTGTTGTCCGGGGAATCGGAGTCAGTTACTGGCCGGGGAGAATGGAGCAGGTGCTGGAGGGAGTCTATCTGGACGGAGCCCACAACCCGGGAGGAGTAAAGGCTTTGAACCGCACCATCAGAAGGATGCAGAAAGAGACGAAAAAGCAGGTGTCTGTGATGTTTGGGGCGGTGTCGGATAAGGATCACCATCAGATGATTCAGACACTGTGTGACGGGGTGGATATTTCCCAGGTGGTTATTGCTCATATGGATACCAAGAGAAGTGCAACGTGCGCTGAACTGGAACGTGAGTTCAGACAGATACTAAAGTGTCCGATTCAGGTGTTTCCTACGGTCGGACAGGCTTTGGAATACTTTTTGAAAACCAGGAAAGACAGTCTGGCTTTTTGCGCAGGGTCTCTGTATCTGGTGGGTGAAGTAAAGAAGCTTCTTGGAAGTGAAAAAGGCGGAGGATTTTAATGATTGATTTTGAGGAAGAGTTAAAGCGGTTTAAGCCCAGCCTGGAGATTGAAGAGGCGGAGGACGCCATTGTAAAAAGCGATTTGACAGACATGACGGATATTATGATGGAGCTTATTAAAGAAAGAAAAGAGTAGAGTATGGATTACGAAAAACAATGCCGTCTGATTTCCAACAGTTTTTATAATGTTGGCCTGGAGAAGGCCAATATCCGCGATTTAAGCGGGGCGGTAGATTGTCTGAAGAAAAGTATTCATTTTAATAAATACCATATAGAAGCAAGGAATCTTCTTGGGCTTGTTTACTATGAGATTGGGGAGACGGCGGAGGCTCTGGTGCAGTGGGTTATCAGCAGCAATCTGCAGCCGGAGAAGAACCGGGCGATTCATTATCTCCATGAGATTCAGGGCAGGCCGGGGAGACTGGAAGCAGAAGGAATTAATATAAAAAAATATAACCAGGCTCTGGCTTATGCTCAGAGCGGCAGTGATGACCTGGCGATTCTGCAGCTGAGCAGGGTGGTGGAACACAATCCTCATTTTGTCAAGGCTCATATGGTTTTGGCCCTTTTGTATATGAACCGCAGCGATTATACCAAGGCGGGGAAATCCCTGTACAAGGTGCTGCAGATTGATAAGAATAATCCCAAAGCCCTGTGGTACATGTCCATTGTGAAGGCCAACACAGGCAGGGCAGAGGTGGAACATAGAAAGTTCACCAAGGCATTTTCCCACAGGCAGATGCAGGATGACGATGTGATTATGCCGCCTACTTATAAGGAAAACACAGGCTGGCAGACCATTATCAATATAATTGTCGGGCTGGTTATGGGGGTGGTGGCAGTGTTTTTCCTGGTAATGCCTACGATGCAGCAGTCTCTTAATCAGGCCCATAATCAAGAGATGGCAGGTGTATTGGAGCAGGTGAACCAAAAAAACCAGGAGGCAGATGATCTTCGGGCACAGATTGAACAGCTTCAGACAGAGAAGGGAGAGGTCCAGGATCAGCTGGATAATATCGACGGAGTGAATCAGGGAGTGTTAAGCCAGTATCAGGGACTGGTGCAGATTCTTGAGGCTTATCGGGCGGAGAATTTTACGGAGGCTGTGAAGCTGTATTCCAGTCTGGATTTAGGAGTGATTGAGGATGCGGGAATGCAGGAAATCATCGCGCAGATCCGTCAGGATATGGAGGCTAACGGTTATCAGGTTCTTGCGGAACTGGGAAATCAGGCCAGAGATGCAGGGAATGCAGGGGAGGCTTTGGAATATTATCAGAAGAGTTTGAATCTCCACGGGGATAATCCCCAGGTGATATATGATATGGCTATGGTGTATCAGGCAGCAGGCAACGAGGAGCAGGCCAGAGAATTGTGGGGGCAGGTGATTATGAATTATCCCAATACGGATTTGGCGGATCAGGCGAAGACGGCCAGGGGATATTAAGAAAAGACGGTTACAGTAACCCCATGCCTGCCATCAGGCGTCACCATGAATGAAGGGGGCTGTGAACCTTCCGGGGGATGCACACAAAATGCCAAAGACAGGCATTTTGGAGAGTCGTACGGTCAGCGCACCGAGTGCGCAGACCTACCGCAAGGATTCGGGACTTTCACAGTAACCCCTCATGCCGCTTTCCCGGCACCACCATGAATGAAAGAGGGGTTCCTG
>CAJUPP010000004.1 GCA_910588325.1 uncultured Hungatella sp. | reverse complement strand
ATTGAAGCAGCCGGATTTTGAAGTGTCGGAAAATACAATTAAGATTGTACTTCCGATTTTCGAGAAAAATCTGAATTTAACGGAAGACGAAAGAAAAATATATGAAGTTTTAAGTAAAACAATGTTGAAATCCATTAGCGAAATTGCACCTTACGCCCCGTTTGGTAAATCAAAGACTACACAATTACTAAAAGAGATGGGTAAAAAAGGTGTTGTGAAAATTGAAGGCAGAGGAAGGGGTACAAAGTATGTGATAAGGTAATCAACCCATGTGAGCTTTGATGATGCGAAAGAAGAACTGCATCGAGTAGCGAACTCTTAAAAAAGCCCGTTAGTAAAGCTGCTTACTTTACCAACGTATTTACCAATTTTGCAGGGACAAATATGAAAAAGTATGAGACGATTTGAGAAAATACTTTGGAAACATATAGCTTTGGAATCGTTCGAAAATCCTGTAAAATCAAGCGTTTGAGAAGAAATACAGAACATTTAAGGAGTTATGGAAATATGATAAAAATACTTTTTATCTGCCACGGCAACATCTGTCGCAGCCCCATGGCTGAGTTTGTCTTAAAAGATATGGTTGAGAAATTAAAACAATCCAAACAACTTAAGCACCCCCAACAATTTCCAACCTCGCTGCCAGAATTTTTCATCGCTTCTGCTGCCACCAGCACGGAGGAAATAGGAAATCCTGTCCACCATGGAACCAGGGATATATTGCGCCGTTATGGCATTGACACTTCAGGAAAACACGCCAGACAGATGACGAGAACAGATTATAAGGAATATGATTATCTTATTGGTATGGACCAGTGGAATATCCGGAATATGCTGCGTATTGCGGGAGGAGATCCAGAACGCAAAATCTGTCGCCTTTTGGATTTCACAGACCATCCGAGGGATATTGACGATCCGTGGTATACAGGGGATTTTGAAACCACGTATGCGGATGTAACAGAAGGGTGCCGTAAACTTTTACAGCATATGGCAGAAAATCAGAGGTGAGAGAAATGCGTCCACTATCATTTATCATTGTAGGTTCAGGATTTCGCTCTTTGTTTTTTGCCAGAATTGCAAAGAGATATCCAGAGCTATTCCACTTAAATTACCTTTTATGCCGGACAGAAGAAAAAGCAGAGCGTTTGGCAAGAGAGCAGCAGATCCCCACAACTGCATCTCCTGAACTCTGCCAGGAATCATCTCCGGATTTTGTGGTGGTTGCAGTAGGAAGAGGGGACGTCTGCACAGTAGCCAAAGAGTGGATTGGCAGAGGATTTCCGGTTCTTCTGGAAACTCCGGCAGGGGAGACAGAGGAAGAATTAAAGGAATTATGGGAATTAAAAGAAAAGAGGGGCGCACGTATCCAGGTGGCAGAACAATACCATCACTATCCTGTCATGGCGGCCGGTATACATGCTGTAGAACTGGGAAAACTGGGAGAGCCCTATGCAGTAAGCTTGTCCGTAGCCCATGACTACCATGGAGCCAGTCTGATTCGGAAAATGCTGCGTATGGGATTTGAACCGATGATACTTCGGGGAAGCCGGTATACATTTCCAGTCAGGCAGACAGACTCCCGTTATGGACCAATTACCGATGGCAGCATCAAAGACCAGGAAAGAGATCAGGTAACCATAGAGTTTGCCTCCGGAAAAGTAGCATTTTACGATTTCTCCAGTATCCAGTATCGCTCCTTCATCCGTTCCAGACATGTGAATGTGCGGGGAAGAGACGGAGAGTGGAATGATACGGTTCTTCGATACGTAAAGGGAGACTTTCTTACGGTGGAAGAAAAAATGATGCCATATCGGGCCCCCAGATACCAGGTGCTGGAGACAGAGGAATTAAAGGACATCTGCAGCCGCTGGAATCCGATATTGACATTGGATGCGGTTCAGGATGAATATGCCATTGCTGCTATGATGTATGATATGAGGGAATATCTGGAGGGTGGAAAGGAAATCTACCCGTTGGCGGATGCGCTGGAAGATGCGTATATGTTTACATTGATTCATAAGGCTGCAGTGTGCCATGGAGATGCAGTGGTATCGGAAGAAATGCCCTGGCACAAATGAAAATACAGTTTTAGAAAACCAGAAAAAGAACAGGCCGGAAAATTTATACTGCTGTGATATGGAGGCCGCGATTGGAGACCCTTCTGGTGAATTGATAAAGCAGGAAATTGTCATCTGTATGAAGGTTTCCGTAGGCAGAACGAAGCAGGCATTTGGGAAGAGAGTAGGAAGAGCTGATGGTAAGAAAACATATTTATTTTTACGGAAGAGTCCAGGGAGTGGGCTTCCGCTACCGTGCATACTATATGGCCCAGCCTTTAAACCTTACCGGATGGGTAAAAAATCTGTGGGATGATAGGGTGGAGATGGAAGTGCAGGGAACCCAACGGGATATTGACAGCCTGTTGCAGCAACTTCAAAAACAGCGGTTTATTGAGATAGACCACATGGACATAGCAGAGATTCCCTGCAAGTCAGAGGCAGGGTTTCATATTGCAAATTAATAGGAGGAATCCATGATTATGAAAGAAATGGTGTTGTATTATAGTCCGGCTCCGGCGGCCTATGTGGCAAAACTAAAGGGAGTTCTGGTTCGTATGGGGATACGGATTAAAAATATCGATCCCAAACAGATAAACCAGAAGGTAGGATATCTGGCAGGAATGCCGGGATTTACAGAGACAGTAAAAGACGCCTCACAGGGAGATGAAAAGGAGAAAGGACAGCAGGAATCGGAAAAACTGTCCGAGAGGGAGGAGCCGGCCCTATTAATACCAGAAGAAATGCTGGTTATGAAGAATTTTACCAACCGCCGGCTTGATGAGCTTTTAACGAATTTTCGAAAAGCCGGAGTCCCTAAAATCGCGCTGAAGGCTGTTATTACAGAGCAGAACAGCCAGTGGACATTTTATCAGCTGTATGGAGAACTGAAAAGTGAGCATGCAGCCATGAGCGGGGAGGCCACAAACTAATTTATGGCAAATCAATTTTTGGAGATACCGGATTCTTTCTGGAGCCTGTTTCGTTCCGGTAACCGACAGATCTATATTGAAGCGCTTCTGCAGATCAACGAGGAGTATCAGTACAGCAACTATTTCCTCAGCAGGGAAATCTGCGTTCAGACTTTAAGCAGTTATTTTGCGAAACGGAAAGTGACATTAGAGCAGGAAGAGCAGGAGGATGACTTTGATATGCTGGAGCCTCTGGCTACCAGGATTTTGAACTGGCTTTTGCGTACCGGGTGGCTGAGAAAAGTGGATGATTACCATACCATGACTGTCAACATTGTGATTCCGGATTATGCGGCGGTGTTTGTGGAGGCATTTGCCCATCTGGCAGGAGAGGATGAGGATGAGACTCAGGTTTACATCCAGAACGTTTATGGGATTTTATTTGCCTTTAAACATGATCCCCGCTCCAATATTTCACTATTAAAGACAGCTCTTGTCAATACCAGGCGGCTGAATAAGACGCTGCAGGATATGCTTCACAATATGGACAAATTTTTTTCCAGCCTGTTGGAGCAGAATTTCTATGGGGATTTGTTAAAGGAGCATTTGGACGGTTATGTAGATCAGATTGTACGGAAAAAGTACCATATTCTGAAAACTTCTGATAATTTTTATCTGTATAAGACAGATATTAAACAGCTGCTGTCAGAGATGCGCCAGGACCTGCCGTGGCTTAAGCAGGTGTGTGAGAAGAACAGACAGCTTCGGGGCGTGGAGGTGCAGGCTGAGGAACTGGCAGAGCAGATGGATCTGATAGACAGAGGATTCGATGACATTGAGCACCGAATCATGAATATGGACAAAGAGAACACAAAGTATATCCGGGCTACGGTGACAAGGCTTAACTATCTGTTGAACCAGGATGATAACATGAAGGGGCTGGTGATTGATTTGCTGAATCATCTGTCAAAGGTTGACGAAAACAGCAGGGATGAATATACGGAGAAAATCGGAAAGCTGATGAATCTGTCCCAGCTGACAGTGATTTCGGAAAAATCTCTTTATAAGCGGAGAAAGTCAAAGCAGGATTTTACGGAAAGCCTGGAGCCAGAGGAAGAGCAGCAGGACTTGTCCAGGGAAGACATTTTGAAATTGAATAAGATTAAAAACCGATACAGCCAAAAACAGGTTGAAAGCTTTGTGATGGAGAAGATGAAGGACGGGACTTTGCAGGTGGATGACGGGACAGTGACTTCGGAGGAGGAATTTGAGAAGCTGGTGCTGGCTTATGATTACTCTGTCAGAAAGGGGAGCCCCTACAAGGTGAAAGAGCAGGAGACAGTGATGATTGATAACGGAAGATATCGGTATCCCGGTCTTGTATTTGAGAAGAGGGGCCGTAAGAGTGGCTTAGGATAACTGCTGAGATAGGTCTGCGCGTTCACCGCGCTGACCGTACGAAAACGTTATGGTTGCGAGCATCCGGCCCATCGCCGCAGGCGATTTTAAATGGCCGGATGCAGTAACAGTTCAAGGGTTATCGGAACTGTTACCGCTTCGGAGTGATTATGGACTACTTCAGGCACGCTTGCGCTTGATTTTTCACGTAACAGTACTAAGCGCACAAGGGACGTGCGCTAAGTGCTGACGTGAAAAGACAGCCTTCATACGTTCCATAATAACTCCGAAGCTACATTATCGGCGGGCGGAGAGAAAAGAAAGCGAGAGAAATAAGATGATAGACTTTTTTGAAAGGCTTCCGGAGGAGGAGCGGCAGAAGGTGAAGGAATCGGTTCAGATTCTGTATAAACAGACATTTCTTCTGGAACGGAAGTACGACAGGAAGAGCAAACGGTATCAGATAAACCCGGATTTTTATCAGTGTGACAAATATCTGGAATTTATCAAGGCATATTTCGCTATTATGGATATAGAAGTGATGGAGAACAGCCAGACAGGCGTGATTTATATACATGGAGAGCAGGTAGTGGGGGAGAAGCTGCCGAAGCTGGCTACCCTTTATATTCTGATTTTAAAGCTTCTCTATGATGAACAGATGTCTACAGTCTCCACTTCTGTAAATGCGGTGACTACTTTAAGTGAGATTCATGAGAAGTTAAGCGTCTACCGGCTTTTGAAGAAACAGCCGTCAGTGACTGAGATCCGCAGGAGCCTGGCTCTTTTAAAGAGATATCAGCTGCTGGAGCCGCTGGATATATTGGAGGAACTGGACGGCCACAGCAGGCTGGTAATCTATCCGACTGTCAATGTGGTGCTTATGGGGGATGATGTGAGGGAGCTGCTGAAAACCTTTAGTGAAGGAGATACGGAAGATGACGAACCAGAGATTTAGCGCTTTGTCCAGAATCTGCCTGAACAACTGGCATTACATACAGCATAAGGTCCTGTCCTTTCATCGGGAAATCAATTTTTTTACTGGCCATTCCGGAAGCGGTAAATCTACGGTAATCGACGCCATGCAGATTGTTTTGTATGCCAACACAGACGGCAGAGGATTTTTCAATAAAGCGGCTGCGGATGATTCGGACCGGAGTCTGGTAGAATACCTGCGGGGAATGATTAACATCGGAGAGGACAATCATTTTTCCTATCTGAGAAATCAAAATTTTTCCAGTACGATTGTGTTGGAATTTCAAAGGACGGATACGGAAGAATGTCAGTGCGTAGGCGTGGTATTTGATGTGGAGACAGCGACAAACAACGTAGCGAGGATGTTCTTCTGGCATAAAGGGCCGATTCCGGGTAATTGTTATTGCGCTGAGGATGAGGGAAAACACCGTGCCATGTCCACGGAAGAGGTAAAGCTGTGGCTGCTTCAGAGCTTTCCAAAAGAGGACTGTTATTTTGGTTCCCATAATGAAAGGTTCCGCAGACAGTTGTATGACATTTATTTAGGCGGTCTGGATGGGGAGAAGTTTCCTCGTTTGTTTAAACGGGCCATTCCCTTCAGAATGAATATTAAGCTGGAAGAATTTGTAAAAGAATATATTTGTATGGAGCAGGATCTTCATATGGAGGATATGCAGCTCAGTGTCATGGAATACGGGCGCATGCGCAGAAAAATTGAGGATACATGCCAGGAGATTGAGCAGCTGCAGGGAATCTGCGGTCAATATAAGACTGTGGAAGAGTTAGGGCAGCGGATACAGGCGGCAGATTATTACATAAAAAAGCTGGATATCCTTCAGAACCGGCTTCTGGTGGCAGAAAGCCAGGAGAAAATCCATGTATTTGAGGAAAATTACGAAAAAAATCTTGGGGACATGGAACAGCAGAATCAGAGCATTCAGGAAATGAGTGAAAGAAGCGAGGAGCTTCTGCGTCAAATTTCCATGACAGGATATGAGCAGTTAAAACAGCAATTAGTATCTCTCAATGCGCTGGTGGAACGTCTGTCAGGCAGCAGGGCCCATTGGCAGCAGACAGGAGAAGCGCTGAAGGCCTGGGAGGAGGAGGAATGCGTTTCGAACCGTACGCTGTGGGATATTCAGGCGTTTGGGGACGGAAGCATTACAGAGGAGGCTTTAAAACGTCTCCAGGCAGATTTGGGGGAGATCAGGAAGGATACTGTCAGGCAGCAGCAGGAGGCCCAGGCAGAGGTGAGACAGCTTCGCAGGAGAAGGGCCCAGGCAGAAACTGAACTGGACCAGTTAAGGCTTGGCAGCAAGGCATATCCAAAAGAACTGGAACAGGCCAGGATGATGCTTCAGAACCGTTTGTATCAGAAGACGGGGAAAAGCGTGGCAGTGGAAGTCCTGGCGGATCTTCTGGATATTAAGGATGAAACGTGGCGGAATGCAGTAGAAGGCTACATGGGAAATAATAAGCTGACTCTTCTGGTAGAACCGAAATATGCCAGGGCAGCTTTGGAGATATATGGGGAACTGGATAAAGAAAAATATTTTTGGATATCTGTGCTGGATACGGAGAAGGTGACGGCGGAGGAACATGGGGTTTTAAAAGGCGCATTGTCTCAGGAGGTATCAGCAGTCAGAGATTATGCACAGGCATATATAGATTTTCTGCTGGGAAAGGTCATGAAATGTGACAGTGTAAAGGAACTTAGAAACTGCCGCATCGGCATCACCAGAGATTGTATTACATACCGCAGCTACCGGATTCAGCATATCAGTCCCACCTATTACACAAAATCAGCTTACATCGGAAAAAACAGCCTCAGGCAGAGAATAAAACTTCTGGAGAAGGAGCTGGCTTCGATTCAGGAAAAGATAGAACCTCAGCTGGAGTTAATAAAAGAGGCGGAGCGTATTTTAACCCTGGAATATCTGGGACAGCCTCTTTTGGTGTATGAAGAGTGGAAAAATGATATGGCTGCCTGCAGGGAGAAGATGAAGGAGCAGAAAAGCCTGCGGGAGAAGCTGGAACAGATGAAAGCCCAGGATATTGAACAGTGGGAGAAAGAGCGACAGGATATACAAAAGCGTCTGGAGCAAAGCAGGGAGGCTCTGCGTCAGCAGCAGAAGACGACAATGGGACTGGAAAGAGATGTTCAGACGGAGAAGAAACGCTTGTTGGAGTTAAATGAGGGTCTGATTGAAAAGGAGAGGCAGCTGCCTTTGCAGGAGGATCTGGAAGCAGCACTTGCGGATTCCATAAAGGGAAGGCCGTATTCTGCGGTTAAGGCTCAGTTTCTGAAGGAGCTGGCTGACATGGAGGAACGTCAGAAGAAAGAAAAGAACCGGCTGGTAGATTTGCGCAGCAGTTATCTGCGAGACTGCCCCAATCGGAATTTCTCCCCGACTGCGGAGGACAACAAGGAGTATCAGGAACTGTTTGACAGACTGAATTTTGACCAGCTGGAAGAGTACCGTGTCCGGGCCGCAGGACAGGCCAGGACAGCGGTGGAACATTTTAAAGATGACTTTATGTATAAAATCCGCAGTGCCATCAAAGAGGCGATGCAGCGTAAAGATGAGCTGAACCATATCATTTCCCAGCTGGACTTCGGAAAAGATAAGTATCAGTTTTATATCGGAAAAAATAAAGGGGCAGACGGGCGGTATTACGATATGTTTATGGATGAGGCTCTGGAGGTGAATCCATCGGACTTGAATATTGGTTTTGACAATCAGCTCAATCTGTTCTCGACGGAACATGAGAATCATTATGGCACTATGATTAACGACCTGATTAATATTTTTATTCCGCCGGAAAACGCTGCGGCAGAGGAACTGGAAGAGGCGAAAAGGAATATGGATAAGTATTCCGATTACCGGACCTACCTTTCCTTTGACATGCAGCAGCTTATCCGGAATCAGGACGAGACGATTAAAATCGGGCTTGGCAGGATGATTAAGAAAAATTCCGGCGGAGAGGGGCAGAATCCCCTTTATGTGGCCCTGCTGGCAAGCTTTGCTCAGGCATATAAAATTGATTCAAGGTCAGGGCTTCAAAGGAATCCGTCTATTCGGCTGGTGGTGCTGGATGAGGCATTTTCCAAAATGGATTCGGAGAAGGTGGCAAGCTGTATTCAGCTGATTCGAGGCCTTGGATTCCAGGCGATTATCAGTGCCACCAATGATAAAATCCAGAATTACCTGGAGACAGTAGATAAAATTTTTGTGTTTGCCAATCCGAATAAAAAAGCCATTTTCATCCAGGAGTTTGAAAAAAAAGAATTCCCTCAACTAAAACAGGATAATTAAGGAGGAAACAGCCATATGGCAGCAGTGACATGGAAATGCCCGCATTGCGGAGGCGGTCTTCAGTTTGACCCGGATTCCCAGAAATTTGAGTGCGAATACTGTCTTTCCCAGTTTACGAAAGAGGAACTGGAGGCCATAAAACCGGATGCCGGGGAGGAGAGGGTGGATGTAACGGTCAAAGAGGAGGAATCCGGTTCCGGTCCGGTTCTGTATATGTGTCCCAGCTGTGGGGCGGAGATTGTAACTGACGAGACGACAGCTGCTACGTTCTGCTTTTACTGCCATAATCCGGTCGTGTTAAAGGGACAGCTGGACGGCGCCTATGAACCGGATTTTGTACTGCCCTTTGCCATTGAGAAAGAGAAGGCAAAGGAGATTTTTCTGGAATGGCTGAAAAAGAAACGATTTGTTCCTGCAGACTTTTATTCTCCGGAGCAGATTGAGAAACTGACCGGAGTCTATTTCCCCTATTGGCTGTACAGCTGTCAAGTGGATGGAAAGATGGAGGCGGAGGCTACAAAGCTGCGGGTCTGGGAGTCAGGGAATATGAGATATACGGAAACACAGAAATATGATGTGTCCCGTGAGGGTCAGATGAAAGTGGACAATGTCACCCGCAATGCTCTGAAAAAGGCGGATAAACAGTTGGTGGAAGGTGTGATGCCTTTTGATTTGAAGCAGATGAAACCATTTTCGATGGCATTTCTTTCCGGATTTATGGCAGAAAAAAGGGATATGGAGCAGCAGGAATTTAAACAGGAAATAGAGACAGAGGTTCAGACGTTTGCAGCAGACAGCCTGAGAAGCAGTGTGGGGCCATATAATAATGTCAGCGTGAGAAGCCAAAAGGCAAAGATTCGGGATTCCATGTGGAACTATGCGCTTCTTCCGGTGTGGACATTGACGTACAAGGGTAGGAAAGATGGGAAAATTTATTACTTTGCGTGTAATGGACAAACGGGGAAAATATGCGGAAAACTTCCGGTAGATTCTAAAAAGTTGTGGATATTTTTCTTGGAAATTTTTCTGCCTCTTTTGGTAGTGCTTTTGTTGGCAGGATATTTGATCTGATGGTGCCTGAAGTGTAATTTCAAGAATAGAAACAGGAAAATGGTGACAGGGATGAAGAATTCAATATTAAAAAGAGCAGCCATATGTTTTTTGGCGGCAGCATTCTGTATACTCACGGCTTTTGCGGTTTTGGCTGAGAAGATGATGGAGCTGGACGGGAATTCCAGCCAGAGAGTCTATGATATGGCGGAGCTCCTTACCGAGGATGAAGAAGAAACTTTTGAGGAAGTGATTGCCCGGCAGAGGAAGACACTGGATATTGATATAGTGGTTGTAACCATAGAACATGCAGGAGGAAAAACGTCCCAGGAATATGCGGATTACAATTATGAGGCGGCCGGTTTTGGAAACGGCAGCGGTCATGACGGAATTCTGCTTCTGATTGATATGGAGAACCGGGAATTGGTGCTGTCCACAGAAGGGAAGGCTATCCGGATTTTTACGGATGAGCGGATAGAAGCCATGTTGGACGATATTTATGAGGGGGCTTCTGACGGAGACTTTGCTGCCAGTGTGGAAGCATTTCTGGAGGATACGAAGTATTACGGAAACCAGGGAATTTTGTCCAATCAGTATAATTACGATACGGAAACCCATAGGGTCAGCGCATATAAAAGCATTCAGTGGTATGAGGCCCTTCTGGCGGTAGGGATTGCTGCATTTGTAGCGGCCATGGCATGTCTGTCTATAAAAAGTCAGTATGAGATGAAAGAGGGGCCGGGGCAGGCCAGGAACATGAACCTGGCCTACCGGGCAGACTGCAAATTTGCATATCAGAATGAAAGCGATATTTTGATGAATAAGTTCGTTACAAGTCAGGTAATTCCACGCAGCACAGGCAGTTCGGGAAGCCATGGCGGAAGTTTTGGAGGCTCCTCGTCCGTAGGGCGCAGCTCCACCCATCATTCCAGCAGTGGTCGGACCCATGGCGGCGGTAGCCGGAAATTTTAGGAGGGGCATTGTCTACAGAATCAGATTTATCATCACACACAGAAGAAAGCCCAGAACCGTAGGAAGGAGCACTGCCACAGCAGTCCATTTCCAGCTTCCGGTTTCCTTCTTGACAGTCAGACAGGTTGTGGAACAGGGCCAGTGGAACAGGCAGAAAATCATCATGCAAAGGGCGGTTTTCCAGGTCCAGCCCTGACTGGTAAGCAGTTGAAGCAGGGCGGAAGAATCGCTCATCTCTACCAGGTGGCCGGTCTGCAGATAGGCCATAAGGATGATGGGAACCACGATCTCATTGGCAGGAAAGCCAAGGATAAATCCGGCCAGTATCACCCCGTCCAGTCCCATAAACCGTCCCAGAGGGTCTAAGAATCCGGTGAGGCAGGCCAGAAGGCTCTGACCGCCCAGGTGGATATTGGCCAAAATCCAGATAACCAATCCGGCAGGTGCGGCGACGGCAACGGCCCGCCCCAGAACAAACAGAGTGCGGTCAAAAACAGAGCGGATGATGACCTTGCCAAACTGAGGCCTGCGGTAAGGCGGCAGCTCCAGAGTAAAGGAGGAGGGGACTCCTTTTAACAGGGTATGAGACAAAAGCCAGGAACAGCCTAGGGTAGCGGCTATACCCAGAAGAATTGCAAAAGTCAGATATATGGCAGCCTGTAATCCGCCCATGGCAGAACCCTGTACCCCGGCAGCGAAAAATAAAGTAATCAGAGTGACCAAAGTAGGGAAACGACCGTTGCAGGGAACCAGGGAGTTGGTGAGAATCGCCACCAGCCTTTCACGCGGAGAATCGATGATTCGGCAGCCTGTAACTCCGACTGCATTGCAGCCAAATCCCATGGCCATGGTAAGACACTGTTTTCCACAGGCCCGGCACTTCATGAATGCCCGGTCCATGTTAAATGCTACTCTCGGCAGATACCCTAAGTCCTCCAGTAAGGTAAAAAGAGGGAAAAAGATGGCCATAGGCGGCAGCATAACCGATACAACCCAGGCCAGAACCCGGTATACACCGTAGACCAGGGCATTGACCAGGCCCTCTGACAGATTCATCCAGATCAGAAGGGCGGCCAGCTTTCCTTCCAGAGAGAATAAGATATTCCACAGAAGGTCAGACGGATAGTTGGCCCCGGCCATAGTCAGCCAGAAAACACCCATAAGCAGTAAAACCATGAGAATCCCTCCGGTATAAGGTCCGGTTACAATGCGGTCGATGGTCTGCTGTCTTTGGCGGTAATTGATCTTGGTGTATTGGACCGTTTCTCTGGCCAGTTCTTTAGGAGAAAAGTCCAGGCACTCATAATTTCCGGTGGTAGAGACTGTATCATGAACCGTCTGTTTTACTTGTGCAAGGTCTTTGGAACACCTGGCGCAACAGGGCAGCACTGGAAACTGAAGTACATCCTGCAACAGGGAGAAATCAATGCAGATTCCTTTTTTTGATGCTTCATCACAAAGATTGATGCAGAGAATAAGTGGGGTTCCATTGTCCCGTATATAGTCCAGAGCCAGTATCTGCTTCAGAAGATGAAGACCTCTCTCCACACAGGTGGCATCACAGACTACCATGACGGCATCTGCCTCCCCGCTGCATAGAAAATCCCTTGCAATCTCTTCTTCTTCAGAATGGGCAGCCAGTGAGTATGTACCTGGCAAATCCACCAGCAGATAACTTTGACCATCTACCTGAAATTCTCCTTTGGCAGAGGCAACCGTCTTGCCAGGCCAGTTTCCGGTATGCTGTTTTAAGCCGGTAAGTCCGTTGAAAATCGTGCTTTTTCCCACATTCGGATTGCCGGCCAGTGCAATAACATATTTGTGATTATCCACAGAATCCCTCCATATGATTGAACAATTTCGTAATCAATATTATGATTACTTTATGAATGGGTACAATAGAAAGTGCTTGGGGTATTTTATTTTTGGGTAAAATAACTTGGCAATGTTATTTGTCATATGTTAAACTATATGCGCTATCCTTGTTCTGCGGCTATTAACCTCTGTTTGAATCCGTTCGTATTTCCAAAAAAGATTTTTCCATTTTTGAGCTATACAGGAAATACCGGAAAAGGCAGCTGATACTGGACGTGGATTTTCAGAGAAAAAACGTATGGGATGATAAGCAGAAATGTGAATTGATAGAGAGCATTTTGATGGGATTACCTCTGCCGATATTTTATTTTAAGCAGCAAAATAATGCCACCTATGTAGTAGTGGATGGAAAACAGAGGCTGTCAGCTTTATTTGAATATCTGAATAATGCATTTGCTTTGAAAGGGCTGAAAATTTTAGGCTTTTTAAATGGCAACAGGTTTGAAGATTTGACAGATGAGCTGGGGATATATCAATCTCAGCTGGAGGATTATCAGGTGTATTCCCATCTGATCTTACCTCCCACTCCGGACAAGATACTGTTTGATATTTTTGACAGAGTAAACAGAGGCGGTACAAAACTGAACAAACAGGAAATCCGGAATGCCTTATATCACGGCAAAGGCCTGGATATGATAACCGAAATTACAAAGACTTCGGAATTTATTGCTGCTACACGGATAGAGCCCGGGAAGGACAGCCGGATGAAGGGCTCTTATCTGTTGACCAGATTTTTGGCGTTTTATCTGTTGTTCAATAAGCGGTTGATGAAAGATAAGACGTTATATGAATATAACGGAGATATTGATGATTTAATAGAAGTTACCCTTACGCAATTAAATCAGACAAAGGATGAAAAACTGAAAACACTTAAGACAGATACTGTTAAATATCTGAAAATGGCAGCCCGGGTTTTGGGCAAAGGAGCCTTTCGCAGAGAATTGAACGAGTCCAAACCTGTCAATATGAATATTTTTGAGACAACCCTGTATTATATGGCCCTTATAGCCAACAGCGGACATCGGGTGAAAGCTTCCCAAATACAGGAAGGGATATATGATGTAATAACCAGCGATGAGTTTTTGAATTGTATAGGAAACAGCAGAGATAATAAGGCAAAGGTACATGGGCGTTTTGAATTAATGGATAATTTATTTGAGGAGATAGATAATGATTGATAAAATCCGTATTAGAGCGTTAAAGTCGATTCAGGATTTAACGGTTCAAGACGATACTATTACGAACAGTCTGCTTGAACAGGTGAATTACTGGATGGATTATATTGTGGGGACTACCCTGCATATCAGTGATATAAAAAAAACCAATTATTTACAGGTAAAATATAACAATAATCCTGCCAATGCAAGTTCGGAAGCATTATATTGCCGGCCTGCCAATGTAGGGTCAGGGATCAGTTACCTGATCAGTGTTATAATTACATGTTTGGGGTCAGAAGAGAAGTCGGTGATTATTTTTTAAATGAATATTCATTAAGAGGACAGTTTAAAAATACAGATGAGTTTTTTGACACATTGAGAGATTATACACTTCCCGTTTTGCATAGAATACAGGATAATAAAGAAAGTATTGTCTGGAAAAAAGATACCTTTTGGCAGTGTGAGGTATGTAAAGGCGTCTCTGTATCTGACATCCATGAGATTCAAAAGCAGAGAAATGAGCGTTCCCCGGAACTGACTGATTTGAAAATGAAATTAGTAAGGCTGGCATGGGAAGGGCCATTTTGGAAGGCAGATGGAGAAGACGAGCTTAAAATCAAGGAATATAAGTTTGATATGGGGTTCAGAGATAATTTTGAAGAAATTAATTGTTTTTATAAAGCAGTTCAAAGTGAGGGGAGGATAGTATCCTTTATTCATGATGAATATGCTGATTCAAAGCTTCCAATTCTTATCAGCAATAATCAGGTGGATATGGAAATCGCTATAGATAATGTTTATACACCGCGCTGGTGGGAAAAAGAACCTCAAATAAAGACTTGGAGGCTGAATCAGAGATATTTGATAGAAATAAGAGCCAATGAATTTACCTATCATCCTCCGCATTTTCATGTTACAAGTAATGAATATTCAGCGGTATTTGGGTTAAACAACGGAGCACTATATAGAGACGGGAAAAATAAGTGGCCACCGGATATGGTAAAAGAAATAGCTAAATGGTATAAAATACATAGGAAAGAGCTGCTGGAAGCTTGGGAAAATCTGCATGGAGATTGAGATTGCTGGTTACTGTTCGCTCCATGACGAATCACTCCGCTGACTCGTCATGAGCCAATACAGTTATAGGGCCAAAGCATATGCCCCATCGCCGCAGGCGATTTCAAATGGGCATATGCTGTTACGTTCACAGGGTAGCTGTGAACAGTAACGATGGCTGATAGATGTCGTATTGTTGTCTGTTTGGGGTATTTCCTTTTTTAAAACTTTGTGCTATAATCTGGAAAGAGATAAAATCGGGTGTTCGCCCGACGAAGACCCGGCATAATGTTATAAAGGTTTCAGATGAACGAGGAGGACGTTTTTATGAAAGGTTTCAGGAAATTAAAGTCGATTTTGGCTATGGTTATGATGTGTCTGTGTCTCACATTTGCCGCAGCTCCGGCTATGGAGATTCATGCGGCAACCCAGACGGAACAGCCAGCGGAGGGCACGTCAGATACACAGAGTACCAGCGGCGATGAGGAAGCATTTCTGATGATTATGATGGGCGGAGCTCTTTTGATTATTCTCTTTGCCGTGATTTCAGCCATGGCTACAGTGTCTTCATCCATTGCAGTTGCAGCCAACATGGATGTGGACGGTGAATAAAGGAAAGAAAATTCCATAACCAGAAGGGGAAACTGACAGACAGCCTCCCCTTTTTTTGTTACCATTGCCTCACACAGCCTCTACAAAAATTTCATTGCTGTTCTGACGCCTCAAGGCAATGACTGCATTTCTTACCAGATAAGCCCGCATGCCGTCTGCCGGTCCGGCCAGGACGCAGGAGATTTCTTCATCCGGTACAAAACCCAAATCGGAAAGACGGGTAGCCATATCAGGCTGGCTGGCAACCCAGACCACTTTTACCTTCTTTCCCATATCTATTTGACTTAACGGAAGAACCATAAAATTCACCGAGTTTTTCAAGAAGAACTTATAATTATGCTATGCAGACAGAAAGGAAATGTGACAATGCAGTACGCCCAGATTGTCCGAGGCACATTTATAAAAAGGCCAAACCGCTTTATCGCCCAGGTGAAAATCGGAGACAAAGAACACACCGTTCACGTAAAAAATACCGGGCGCTGCCGGGAGCTTTTGCTTCCCGGCACGGAAGTCCTTTTAGAATACCACCCGAATGCTCAGACTCTGGGCCGCAAGACACAGTATTCCCTGGTGGCCGTATACAAAGACAGAGGAGAATCCCTCCCCAAACTTCTTATCAATATGGATTCCCAGGCCCCCAACCAAGCCGCAAAGGAATGGCTGGAAAACGGCGGTTTTCAGAAAGTCACAGGCCTGCAGGCAGAACAAGTCCATAGAGAGGTAACCTACGGCCAGTCTCGTTTCGATCTTGCGTTCCAGGCAGCGGGGCACCCTGCGTTTATGGAGGTAAAAGGGGTAACCCTGGAAAAGAATGGAATCGCCATGTTCCCCGACGCTCCAACTGAGCGAGGAGTAAAGCACCTGTTAGAACTGGCCGATGCGGCGAAACACGGATTTTTGGCATACATACTGTTTGTGATCCAGATGAAAGAAATCCGTTTCTTCCGCCCCAACTGGGAAATGCATGAAGCCTTTGCCAAAACTCTCTGTCAGGTCTCCCGGGAAAACGTAAAAGTTTTGGCTTGCGACTGCAAGGTAGAGGAGGGCGGTTTTTTCATTGACCATACAATTTCGGTTAAATTATAGGGAAAATGGTTAAATTCCTCCAAACGTTTATTTAAGTCTGGAGGAATTTTTTGTTTTGCCCGGCTGTCTCCATATAAAGAGAGACGGTCGATGAATAGAAAGAGTTATGCTTTTCAAGAAGATTTTTTAAGCTGTTTTTCAATCAGCATTCCGGCAGCCAGGTCACATATAAAGGTTGCGTCTCCAAGGGAAATGTGCTACAATTTCCTCAAAAAATCACCTCAAAAAAGGTACTCTTGAAAATCAGGCATAAAGAAAATTTAGGAGTACAGAGATAGAAAGGAATCCGGATATATGAATTTATTATACCAAAGCACCCGCGGCAAAGAGACTGGGGTGACAGCCTCTCAGGCAATCCTGAAAGGAATTGCCAGTGACAGCGGTCTGTTCATGCCCACACAGTTTCCCAAGTTAGAAATCCCCATGAGCCAGCTGGCCGGGAAATCCTATCACGAGACTGCCTACGAAGTAATGAGGCTTTTCTTGACAGATTACACTGAAGAAGAACTGAAATACTGTATCGCCAATGCCTACGACGATAAATTTGATACGAAGGAGATCGTTCCCTTGGTTAAGGCAGACAATGCCTATTATCTGGAACTGTTCCACGGCAATACCATCGCCTTCAAGGATATGGCTCTCTCCATTCTTCCCTACCTGATGGTCACAGCGGCCAGAAAGAATCATGTGGACAGTGAGATTGTCATTCTGACAGCTACCTCTGGAGACACCGGAAAAGCTGCTATGGCAGGTTTTGCCGACGTACCCGGAACCAGAATCATTGTCTTTTATCCCAAGGACGGAGTCAGCCGCGTACAGGAACTGCAGATGGTGACTCAGAAAGGTGACAATACCAGTGTTGTGGCCATTCACGGCAACTTTGACGATGCCCAGACCGGGGTCAAAAAGATGTTTGCGGATCAGGAACTGGCTGCAGAACTGGCAGCCAAGGGCTTCCAATTCTCATCTGCCAACTCCATCAATATTGGCCGTCTGGTGCCTCAGGTGGTCTATTACGTATACGCATATGCCAAGCTATTAAAAGAGGGGGAGATCAAAGATGGAGAGCAGATCAATGTCACGGTTCCTACTGGAAACTTCGGCAATATTCTGGCAGCTTATTTTGCAAAACAGATAGGCGTTCCTATCAAGACATTGATCTGTGCGTCCAATGACAATAAAGTGCTTTACGACTTTTTCAGAAGCGGCATCTATGACCGCAAACGAGAGTTTATCCTCACCAGTTCTCCGTCTATGGATATCCTGATTTCCAGCAACCTGGAGCGTCTCATTTACCTGAGCACCGGATGCAATGCAGGAGAGACGGCAAAGTTTATGGAGCAGCTGACCTCTACCGGAGAGTACACCATCACGGAGAAAATGAAGGCCAGAATGGCAGACTTTTACGGGGGTTTTGCCACCCAGGCTCAGGATGCTGAGGCTATCCGCAGTTTGTATGAGAAGACAGGCTATGTGATGGATACCCATACGGGCGTGGCATCTGCGGTTTATAACAGGTATAGAAAAGAGGAGCAGGACGAGACGAAGACTGTTATCGCTTCCACTGCCAGCCCCTACAAATTTTCCAAGAGCGTTATGGAAGCCATCAAGGGATCTCTGCCGGATTTAGATGAGTTTAAGGCCATCGATCTTCTTCACGAGACATCAGGCACGGCCATTCCCCAGGCAGTGGAAGAGATCCGCAATGCCAGGATCCGCCATAATCTGGAATGCGACATCGACCAGATGAAGGATACGGTAGTTAAAATCCTGGGAATCTCATAATTTTCTGTTTTCAAAATATGGGTTTTAGTGTATACTAAAACTTAGTATTATATAATCAATCACCATCCCTTTCCGGATCCTTTACCGGCAGGCGGACACGGCGAAATAAAGAATATGGAGGACATGTATTATGCTGGTATCAGCAAAAGAGATGCTTGACAAAGCAAGAGAAGGTAAATATGCCGTAGGTCAGTTTAACATCAACAATCTGGAGTGGACAAAGGCCATTCTTCTTACCGCAGAAGAACTGAAATCCCCGGTTATCTTAGGCGTATCTGAGGGTGCAGGCAAGTATATGACTGGCTATAAGACCGTAGTAGGCATGGTAAACGGAATGCTGGAAGAGTTAAAGATTACGGTTCCTGTAGCACTCCACCTGGATCACGGCAGCTATGACGGATGTCTGAAATGCATCGAGGCAGGATTCTCATCCGTTATGTTTGACGGTTCCCATTATCCGATTGCGGAGAATATTGAAAAGACCACAGAGTTAGTGAAGATCTGTAAAGAAAAAGGATTGTCCATTGAGGCAGAAGTCGGCTCCATCGGCGGCGAAGAAGACGGCGTTGTAGGTATGGGCGAGTGCGCAGATCCCAACGAGTGCAAGGCGATTGCTGATTTAGGTATTGACTTCCTGGCAGCAGGTATCGGCAACATTCACGGCAAATATCCGGCAAACTGGCCGGGCTTAAGCTTTGAGACTCTGGAAGCAGTGAAAGAAAAAGTCGGCGATATGCCTCTGGTTCTTCACGGCGGTACAGGAATTCCGGCTGACATGATTAAGAAAGCCATCAGTCTGGGTGTAGCAAAGATCAATGTAAACACAGAGTGCCAGCTGTCCTTCGCAGCAGCAACCCGTGAGTATATTGAGGCAGGCAAGGATCAGCAGGGCAAGGGCTATGATCCAAGAAAACTTCTGGCTCCTGGCACAGAGGCAATTAAGGCAACCGTAAAAGAGAAGATGGAACTCTTTGGTTCTGTAGGCAAAGCTTGATTTATCCGGTTATAAATAAAAAATCAAAAATTTGAAAAAAAAACTTGATTTTTTTCGGCAGATGGTTTATTTTAATTAAGTAAAAAACAATGGCGTTTTCCTTTGGGGGAGGACGCCATTTCTGCTGTACAGGACATGTACGGCAGCCAAAGGCCTGAGGAAGTTATGAAAAATCGCAACAGAAAATCTAGCTTAGGAGGATAGAAAGATTATGAGTGAGCTGATAAACGTAGCTGAGATTTTTGGTAAAAATGTGTTTAATGAAACGGTTATGAGAGAGTACCTGCCTAAAAGTGTTTTCAAAAAACTGAAAAAAACCATAGAGGATGGCGCGGAATTGGATCCATCCATCGCCGACGTGGTGGCTCATGCCATGAAAGACTGGGCTATCAAGCGGGGTGCCACACATTACACCCATTGGTTTCAGCCATTAACCGGCGTAACTGCAGAGAAGCATGATTCCTTTATTTCCGCTCCCGATGCAGAGGGGAAGGTTATTATGGAATTTTCCGGCAAGGAGCTGATTAAAGGCGAACCGGATGCATCCTCATTTCCTTCAGGAGGCCTTCGGGCTACCTTCGAGGCCAGAGGCTATACGGCCTGGGATTGTACATCTCCCGCATTTATCCGGGAGGATGCTCTGGGAGTAACGTTATGTATTCCTACGGCATTCTGTTCCTATAAGGGAGAGGCGCTGGATCAGAAGACTCCTCTTCTTCGCTCCATGCAGGCCATTGACAAACAGTCTTTAAGGATTTTGAAGCTGTTTGGCAACACTACTTCAAAGCGGGTGGTTCCTTGTGTAGGGCCGGAGCAAGAGTATTTTCTGGTTGACCGGGCCAAATATTTGCAGAGAAAAGATTTGATCTATGCCGGACGTACCTTATTTGGCGCTATGCCTCCCAAGGGCCAGGAGCTGGAGGATCACTATTTTGGCGCCATCCGCGAGAGAATCGGCGCTTACATGAATGAGGTAAATAAAGAACTGTGGAAAATGGGAGTCACAGCCAAGACACAGCACAATGAGGTGGCTCCGGCGCAGCATGAGCTGGCTCCCATCTATGACGAAGCCAATGTGGCAGTCGACCATAACCAGACAGTGATGGAGACCTTAAAGAAGGTGGCCGGACGCCATGGACTGACCTGCCTGCTTCATGAGAAACCCTTTGCCGGTGTCAATGGTTCCGGCAAGCATAACAACTGGTCTCTGACGTCTGATGACGGAATCAATATGTTAAACCCAGGAGATACGCCTCATGAGAATATCCAGTTCCTTCTGGTATTAGGATGTGTATTGAAGGCTGTTGACAAGCATGCAGATTTGCTGCGGGAGTCTGCCTCTGATGTGGGTAATGACCACAGACTGGGGGCCAATGAGGCACCGCCTGCCATTATCTCTATTTTCGTTGGAGAGCAGTTAGAGGATGTCATCAACCAGCTGTGCAGCACTGGCGAGGCGACTCATTCCAAAAAAGGCGGCAAACTGCTGACAGGTGTCGCCACCCTGCCAGATCTGGATAAGGACGCAACAGACCGCAACCGTACTTCACCCTTTGCATTTACCGGAAATAAATTTGAATTCCGTATGGTAGGCTCTTCCGATTCCATTGCCCCGCCAAACGTAGTGCTGAATACTATTGTAGCCGAGGCATTTAAGGAAGCCGCCGATGAGCTGGAGAAGGCAGAAAACTTTGACATGGCAGTGCATGATATGATTAAGAAACTTTTATCTGAGCACAGAAGAATTATCTTCAATGGAAACGGATATTCTGATGCATGGGTGGAAGAGGCCAAAAAGAGAGGACTTCCTAACATCCGCTCCATGGTAGACGCCATTCCGGCACTGACTACAGACAAGGCAGTAAAACTGTATGAGGAATTTGGTGTCTTTACGAAGGCAGAGCTGGAATCCCGTGCAGAGGTGGAATATGAAGCTTATGCCAAGGCTATTAACATTGAGGCGAGAACCATGATTGATATGGCAGGCAAGCAGATTATTCCGGCTGTTATCAAGTATACGACAGAACTGGCAGAGTCTTTGGGAGCAGTGAAGGCCGCATGCCCGGAAGCAGATACCAGTGTACAGACAGAACTTCTGGTGGAGACCTCTGCGCTGCTGTCTGATATGAAGGTAGCTTTGGCAGCCCTGACAGATATTACAGAAGAATGTCTGGCAGTCTCCGATGCCAGTACCTGTGCTCATGCATACCATGACAGGGTGGTTCCGGCTATGGAGGCGCTCCGCGCACCGGCGGACCGGCTGGAGATGATTGTGGATAAAGAACTGTGGCCATTCCCAAGCTACGGGGATTTGATTTTTGAAGTGTAATTGACAGATCCAGATCGATGAGGGCCGGATTCCTAAGGAATCCGGCCCTCGTCGGTTGTATGATACATATTTTAGCGGCAGGCTTTATTCCGGATATACTAATCTTGTGTCATCGATATCTTCCAGAACCTCTTTCAGATATTTTTCAGCCAGATATCTGGCCATTCCCAGATTCATGTCCAGATAGTTGCCGCAGTCTTTGGCAGCAGCCCCCGGAACGTCCCCCTCAAAATCTTTGATAAAACAAAACAGTTCTTTCATAAGAGGCACAATCTCCCTGGAACTGTGGTCGCCCGTAAGCAGCAGATAAAAGCCGGTACGGCATCCCATAGGCCCGAAATACAGAACCTGATCCTTATAGACAGCGTGATTGCGGAGAAATGTAGCGCCTAAATGTTCGATGGTATGAACCTCAGCCGTATTCATCACCGGCTCGAAATTAGGGCGTGTCATGCGGATATCAAAGGTGGTGACAGTCGTATCTTTGGCATGGTCTTTCCTCGAGACATACACGCCTGGCAGCAGTTTTAAATGGTCAATAGTAAAACTTGTGATTTTTTCCATAATAATCATACCCCTTTCCGGTTCCTTTTTAGAAGCTCTACTAGTATAATCCACACTAATTAACCGTACCTTTCACTTGTCTAAATTTCCATCTGCTGCGTTGTCGTCAATCGACATAGCTACCGGCTACGCCTCATTCCTCCGTCTTGCAGGCTCAAAATTTATCCTGCGTGAAAGGTATCGGTAATTAGTGTGGGTTATACTAGAAATATATGTGCAGTGAACAGTAACAAGTATACCGGAAAACCGTCGGAAAGACAAATACAATTTTACATGTTTTTATCCAAACCAGCATAGATATGGAAGGAAAAATAAAAGGACGTCTGCCATGAAAGAATGGTATCAGTGTACAGGAAAGGAAGTTCTGGATGATTTGCAGGTGACCGATGCCGGACTCACCGGCAGTCAGGTGACAGAACGAAGAAGGCGGTTTGGGGAGAACCAGCTGATAGAATCAAAAAAATATCCTGCCTGGAAGGTATTTTTAAAACAATTCCAGGATCTTTTGGTGTTGATTTTGATTGGTGCTGCTGTGATTTCCATGCTGACAGATAATATGGAAAGCACGGTGGTGATTTTTGCTGTCATTACGTTAAATGCCATACTGGGAACCATACAGCACCAGAAAGCCCAGAAATCTCTGGAAAGCCTAAAGGCTCTGTCCGCTCCTATGGCTACGGTGCTGCGGGACAAAAGGGAGACTCAGATACCTTCGAGAGAGGTAGTGCCAGGGGATATTTTATTCCTGGAGGCAGGAGATCTGGTAGTGGCTGATGGCCGCATTCTGGAAGCTGCCGCATTATACATAAATGAAAGTTCTCTCACAGGGGAATCCCTGGCAGTATGGAAGACAGAAAAGCCAGTGGAAAGGACGGTTTCTCTGGCAGACCGCAGCAACATGGTATATTCCGGTTCTCTGGTTACATCAGGGCGGGGAAGCATTGTGGTGACCGCAACAGGCATGAACACGGAACTGGGAAAGATAGCTTCCATGATGAATGACACAAAAGAAAAGAAAACCCCGCTGCAGGTCAGCCTGGATGAGTTCAGCAGCCGGCTGGCGGCAGCGATTATGGTGATATGCCTGGTTGTATTTCTTTTAAGCTTATACCGGAAGATGCCGGTGCTGGATTCTCTGATGTTTGCAGTGGCTCTGGCAGTAGCGGCCATTCCGGAAGCCCTTGGTTCCATTGTGACGATTGTGCAGGCCATGGGGACCCAGAAAATGGCCAGAGAGCAGGCGATTATCAAAGATTTAAAGGCAGTGGAAAGCCTTGGATGCGTATCAGTCATATGTACCGATAAAACAGGAACCCTGACTCAGAACCGCATGAGTGTGGAGAAGATTACTCTGGACGGAGAAACCATAGAATGGCAGCAATTAAAAGTTGCAAAACCCCGGCACAAAACATTTCTGGAGGTTTGTGCATTGGTAAATGACGCAGTGCCTGGAATGGAGAGCTGGAAAGAAAAAGAGAGAGAAGATACGGATGCAGAGGGCGTTCGAACAAAAGAAACTAGGGGAGAGGAAGCCGGAGCAGAGGGAACCAGAACAGAAGGGATAGGCGATGCCACGGAGCTTGCTCTGATAGAACTGATCTGTGAAAGAGGGCTTTCCCCTGAGGGAATCCGGAACCGCTATCCTAGGGTCAGGGAGATCCCCTTTGATTCCGATAGAAAGATGATGAGTACTATCCACAGAATCAGCTGGACAGGAAATTGGAAAGGCATGAATGCAGGGGCAGAGAACTGCGACCGGATTCTTCTGACAAAAGGGGCCGTCGATATTCTTCTGGAGAGATGCAGACGGATTGCAGAAAAAGGAAACGTGCGCTCTATAACATCAGAGGATCGGAGACGAATTATGGAACAGAATCAGATTTACTCTCGGAAAGGATTGAGAGTTCTGGCTCTGACATTCCGGCCTCTTCGAAGAGAGGAAGCCCTTCTGCCAGCCGAAAAACTGGAGCGGGACTACGTCTTTCTTGGAATGGCTGCCATGATGGACCCGCCCAGACCAGAGACCAAAACAGCAGTCCAGGATGCAAAGAGAGCAGGAATTGTACCAGTGATGATTACAGGAGACCATAAAGTGACAGCTATGGCCATCGCAGAGCAGGTAGGAATCCGAAAGCCCGATGACCAGGCTGTGACAGGTGCAGAGTTAAATGCAATGAAGGAGGAGGATCTGGAAAAAAATCTGGAACAGATTACGGTATATGCCAGAGTTTCTCCGGAAAATAAACTGCGGATTGTCCGGGCATGGCAGAAGAAAGGCAATATTGTGGCTATGACCGGCGACGGAGTCAATGACGCTCCTGCTTTAAAACAGGCAGATATCGGAATCGCCATGGGAAAAAACGGCACTGAGGTGTCCAAGGATGCGGCAGCTATGATTCTGGCAGATGATAATTTTGCCACCATCATTAAAGCCGTGGCCAACGGCAGGAATGTGTACAGAAATATCCGCAATGCCATCGGATTTCTTCTGTCAGGCAACATGGCTGGAATTTTCTGTGTACTGTACACTACGATTCTGGCATTGCCCGTTCCCTTTGCACCTGTCCATTTGCTGTTTATCAATCTTTTGACAGACTCCCTTCCGGCGATTGCCATCGGTATGGAGCAGCCTGAAAAAAGGCTTTTAAACGTGCCTCCCAGAAATCCTAAAAAGGGAATTCTGACACTTGGATTTATAGGAGAAATTATGATTCAGGGTTTATTGATTGCAGTCTGCACGATGTATGCATATCGGATCGGGTTGGCAGAAAGCCCTGCATTGGCCAGCACCATGGCCTTTTCCACTCTGACGCTGGCGCGGCTGTTTCACGGCTTCAACTGCAGAAGCGTTTATCCGGTTTTAAAAATAGGGGTGTTCAGCAACCTGTATACGGTAATGGCATTTGAAGCCGGAGTTCTGCTTCTGGCAGCGGCCCTTTTTGTACCTGGACTGCAGATTTTATTTTCGGCTGCAGATTTGAGCAGACAGCAGCTTGTCTGTGTGTGTTTCTCTGCATTCTTTCCAACAATAATTATTCAGACCGGAAAAATGCTTCGTTATATTTTCACTTGCCTTTGGAGAAAAGAACGATTATAATAGCAATTGTAAATACAGAAATGCTGTAGACTGTAAATTGACAAAAAACAGGTTGGAGGCAGAAGACATTATGAAAATTGTCACTTTCGAGGTGGAAAGAAAGCAAAAGCTTGGTATTTTAAATGCAGACGGAAAGTGGATTTATCCGCTGGATTGTTTCGGCATGGATTATCGGGCGATGAGGGATGCCATTGAGGAACTTAGCGAATCAGAAATTCAGTTTTTAAACCATATGGCTTTAAAAGATCCCTATGAGGTGCCGGGAGCAGCCAGAATAGAGGAAGTAAAGCTGCTGGCTCCGATTTTAAGACCAAAACAGGATGTAATCTGTCTGGGTGTCAATTACATGGCCCATGCGGAGGAATCTGCCAGATACAAGAAGGAATCCTTTAACGGAGAAAGGCCTCATGCAGTCTATTTTTCAAAAAGGGTCAATTATGCCACCGGAGACAAAGGCGGGATTCCAAGGCATGCCAATCTGGCAGAATGTCTGGATTATGAAGTGGAACTGGCAGTGATCATCGGAAAAGATGCCTACCACGTGTCTGCAGAAGATGCGAAGAATTACATATTTGGCTATACGATTATTAATGATGTCAGTGCCAGAGATGTGCAGAACCGTCACAGTCAATGGTATTTTGGAAAAAGCCTGGACGGATTTTTCCCAATGGGGCCATGCATCGTGTCGGCAGATGAGATTGCCTATCCGCCAAAGCTTTCCATCCGCTCCTATGTCAATGGAGAACTGCGTCAGGACAGCAACACGGAACTTTTGATTTTTGACATCGACCATATTATCAGCGAATTATCAGGCGGTATGACTCTGCGGGCAGGCACCATTATTGCCACCGGAACACCGGCCGGAGCAGGACTTGGTTTTGACCCTCCTAAATTTTTAAAAACCGGAGATGAGGTAGTGTGTGAGATCGAAGGAATCGGAAGATTAACCAATATCATAGTGGATGAATAGAAGGAGAATGACATTTGGAAGAAAAAACAGAAGGAAGTTTTTGGGAAAAAAGTGACCAGCAGCTTGAGAATGGATATCATGTTAAATTTGTTACAATGAGACATAATTCGCCATTTCATTGGCACCGGGCCATGGAACTTCTGTTTATTCTCAACGGAAAAGCCACTGTCACCATGGAGGGGAAAAAGTATCGGCTGAACCCTTTGGAGTTGATGGTTATGGATTCTGCCCAGGTCCATGACACCGTGTATGCCATGCCTCAGACCATGGGAGTATGTATCCACATTTCTAAAAATTATATGCGCCGGTATCTTGCCGATATTGAGCTGATGCGATTTCAGTGCAGTTTAGGCACTTTGCTTCCATCACAGAAAGATTCATACAACAGGCTTTGCCAACTGATAAAAGAGCTGACGATCCTGTATTTCAGGCAGACTCCCAGCTATCAGCTGAGAAGCAAGGCCATAGTGCTTCAGATTCTGGCGGAACTGGTAGAGCATTTTGGAACCAGTATATCCGAATCTCTTTCCGTATCAGGCCTTCACAAATTGACTCAGATGGAACAGATCAGCCAGTTTGTGGAGGAACATCACCAGCAAAAGATTACACTGCAGGACGGAGCCGATGAATTAGGGCTGAGTAAAGATTATTTCTGCCGATTTTTCAAAGAAAACATGGGAATTTCCTTTATTCAGTATGTGAATCAGGTAAGAGTCAACCACATTTACCAGGACCTGCTTCATACGGACAACAGTATTCAGGAGATTATGGAAGAACACGGTTTTTATAATCAGAAGCTGTTTTATCGGATGTTTAAAGAGATTTATGACTGTACACCGGTTAAATTAAGACAGAGTGCAATAAACAACCCTTATCTGGCATAGAAAAGGGAGCATCGCTTGAATCTTTTGTGCGATGCTCCCTTTTTCAGAATGTGGTTTTTAAACATTTGCATAGTAGTCGCCGCCATTCATCACAGTAATAGCAGCGTCACAATACTCGCTGTTTGCCAACACGAATTTTTTAATAACATTTAATACATTTAACATAATCAATTCCTCCATTTCATTTATTTGTTGTTTCCTTTGTCTTTCGACAGTTATTATGATACCAGGTTTGAGATGGAGAAAAAAGGTATGATCTTTACTGCTTTTTAGGCAATATTGACATCAAGACACAAATAAACTATAATGAGAGAAATTTGTAATCCCCAGTAACCCCATGCCTGCCATGAAGGCAGAAAGGACAGAACGTGAGATTTGGTGTTGTAATCGTAACCTGCAACCGAAGAGAACTTTTATCCGAGTGCCTGGACTGCGTCCTAAGCCAGACCCTGCCTTTTGCGCAGATTATCGTAGTCGATAATCACAGCACCGACGGTTCAAAAGAATATCTGGATCATCTGGCCAGACGTCAAAGTAGTCTGAAAGTCTTCCATATGAAAGAGAATTTGGGTGGTGCAGGAGGATTCGCTGTCGGAATAAAAAAGATCATGGAAACCTCCTGCGACTGGTTTCTGATTATCGATGATGATGCCATGATTGAGAGAACGTATATGGAAAAGCTGGCCGCTGCTGTCCGTGGCACGGACTATCTTGCCTGCTCCGGCAAAGTCATGACAGAGGGCAAAATTGACACTCTTCACCGCCGCAGGCTGGTCAATTCCTGCCTGATGTTTTTTAAACCGGTGGAAGAAGAAGAGTATCGGCAGAACACATTTGAATACGATATCAGCACCTTCTGCGGCCTGTGCCTTAAAACGTCTCTGGCGATAAAGGCAGGGCTTCCCAGAGCAGATTATTTTATCTGGTTTGACGATGCCGAATACTGTCTACGTTTTCGGAGATACTCTTCAATCCTGAATGTAAACAGCGCTGTTCTCAATCATAAGACGAAACCTTCCAGGGCCAATTCTGTATGCTGGAAAAATTATTACGGTTTTCGCAATGCCATTGATATGGGGAAACGATATTCCACCCATCCGAGCATTTATTTATTGTATATATACGTGAATCATACGGCCCATATTATTCTAGACAGTTTTTGGCTCATATGGAGGAACCGAAGAGATGAACGGAGATACCGAAGACAAATTTATATGGATGTATTGAAAGGAATCCGTCAGAAGAAATCCGGAAAAGACAGCCGCTATCTTCCGGGCAGATAAAATTTTTAATGAGAGAAGGAGATCAGAATGCAGGCAATTATATTAGCAGCCGGTATGGGAAAGCGTCTAAAACAGCTGACTCAGAACAACACAAAATGTATGGTAAAGGTAAACGGGATCCCTCTGATTAACCGTACCTTAAATCAGCTGGAGCAGCACTCTCTGTCCAGAGTGGTTATTGTCACTGGCTATGAAGGAGAAAAGCTGAAACAGCACATTAACAGCCTGCCTCTCAAAACCCCCATTGTATTTATCGACAATCCTGTGTTTGACAAGACCAACAATATTTATTCTCTGGCTCTGGCCAAGGAGTATTTATTAAAAGAAGACACCCTTCTTCTGGAATCCGACATCATCTTTGAGGACACCGTTTTAAGCTGTCTCGTAGAAGATCCCAGAGACAGCCTTGCCCTGGTAGCCAAGTATGAATCCTGGATGGACGGCACCTGCGTCCGTTTATCCAAAGAAGATTACATTGAGGCGGTAGTCCCCGGCAACCGGTTCCGTTTTACAGAATCCGCGGACTACTATAAAACCGTCAATATTTACAAGTTCAGTCGGAACTTTTCCCAGACTCACTATGTCCCCTTCCTGGAGGCCTACACAAAAGCCCTGGGAAACAATGAATACTATGAACAGGTATTAAAGGTTCTGGTAGCCCTGGATGATTCCTGTATCAGAGCCAAACGCCTGGACGAAACCCAGCGCTGGTACGAAATTGATGATATCCAGGATTTAGATATCGCAGAATCCATGTTTGCCCCGGATGACCAGAAAACCGCCCTTATTCAGAAACGTTTCGGCGGTTACTGGCGCTACCCTAAAATGCTGGATTTCTGCTACCTGGTTAACTGCTACTATCCACCGGAAAAAATGCTGGAAGAGATGAAAGCAAACTTTGATTCCTTAGTCTGTCAATATCCATCTGGTATGTATGTCAATTCCCTTCTTGCCGCCCGGAATTTTTCTCTCCGCAGCGACCAGATCGTAGTCGGAAACGGAGCAGCAGAATTAATCAAAGCCCTTTTGGAGCGCCTGACCGGCCAGCTGGGGATCATCCGCCCCACTTTCGAAGAATATGTCCACCGTTACAATGCCCACAAGGTTACAGCCTTTATTCCCGCTCAGGAAGGCTGCTCCTACACAGCCTCTGACATCATCCGCTATTTTGACAGCCACAAAGTTAACACTTTGGTCATCGTCAATCCGGATAACCCCGCCGGCAATTACATCAATCGTCAGGATATGAACACATTAATCCAATGGGCTGCCTCCAACCGGATCGCTCTGATTGTAGACGAGTCTTTTATAGACTTTTGCTCTGATCCGGATGCCACTCTGTTGCAAGAGGACTTCCTGGATGCCAATCCTCACCTTATGGTAATCAAAAGCATCTCAAAATCCTACGGCATCCCCGGTCTTCGCCTGGGCATAGCCGCCAGCGGCAATCCATCACTGATTGACAGTCTGAAAAAGGATGTAGCTATTTGGAATATCAATTCCTTCGGGGAATTTTTCATGCAGATAGAGCAGAAATATCACAAGAATTATATGGAATCGCTGGATATGGTAAGAAAAGAACGGGACAGACTTACAGGAGTTCTAAAAGAGATTCCTCATCTTCGGGTTTTCCCCTCCCAGGCGAATTTTCTTATGGTCCAGCTGACAGACGGCCTGACATCCAGCGATTTGACTGCGAAGCTTTTGAACGGGTATAATCTGTTTATTAAAGATTTAAGTGGGAAAATTCCTGCTGAAAGGGGACAGTTTGTACGGATTGCGATCCGGAATGAGCGGGATGATGATATTTTAGCGTGTGCTTTAAGAGAAGTGCTAGGTTAAAGGGAGTGTTTTTGAGGAAACCGGAAGGTCCGCTTGGGAGTAATTATAGTACGTCTTCCGACAAGCTTTCGCCAGGTTTCCACGTAACGGTACTAAGCGCCTAAAAGACAGGCGCTAAGTGCCGACGTGAAAAATGGTCTACAGACGTACAATAATTACTCCCAAGCTGCGTTGCCGGCTGGCATAAAGAACAAAAAAGATTACATAAATTTTTGGACCGTTAAAAAGAATGTGGCAAGCCTTTTATGCAGCGGCAGCGATAACCAGCTCCGGACAGGGTTCTGTATCCGAAACCTGCGAACGGAGGGGAACCCTGTCCAGAGCCTGCTTCCCGCTTCCCCAAAAACAGTCTCCGCCTGTATCCCCCAGAACCAGACTCTGGCAACCCACCTTCTTAACCTCCCAATATGAAGATACTTCCTGAAATAAAACATAACGCTATCTTCCCTCAGCCTCTGTCTGTCAACCGCGCTTTTCACGGATCTCCCAATACTGGCCCCATGTTCATGCTGATACTCCTGTTCTAAAATCAAGACAGTCCGGTACCCGGCGCTCTTCATACGCTGACCCAGAACCGCCTCTTCCTGATACAAAAAAATCCCTTCATCATATCCCTTACATTTCCTGAAAGCTTTCGTATCCACCATAAGCATAGACCCATGGACTACATCCACATAAACACCCTTTTTCCCATTAAAATACGAATCCGGATAATTTATTAAGGAATAAAAAACTCTTCTGCTTACCGGCCCCATAGCCAGCAGCTCCCCTGAAAAACACCGCAATGGCCACCCGTTTTTAATATCTCCGTAGACAGCATCTTTCATTCGGACTGTGGCAACCCCCACATCCGAATGCCTCCGAAAAATCCCCATCATCCGCTCAACGCAATCCTCCGAAAAACGGACATCCGGATTACACAAAAGCACATGGGAAGCATCGTACTTTTCCACAGCATACCGGACTCCCAGATTATTTCCGGCTCCATACCCTCCGTTCTCACCGGCACGAATCACACACACCTTATGATCCTGCAGCATCAAAAGCCTTTCCCAGGAATTATCCGTAGATGCATTATCCACAATCACGATATGGGAAAAACAACTATAGCTCCGAATTCGCTGCACCAGCCTCTCCGTAGTCTCCGCATCATTATAATTCAACACCACACAAACCGCCTTCATAAAACCTGCCTCCTGTCTGGTTTAATCTTCTCCCTTTTTCGCCTGTCAATCACCTTCATCCCAAACCATTTGCTGATCAGCCACCGAAGTTCCGGCCACAATACGGTAGCATAGTCCATCAGGTGGTACAGGATCATATACAATTCTTTCCCCTTTTCTTTAGGAGTCCCTGTCCATGGTGTCATAGCCAGATATTTATCGTATGCCTTGTGATAATGATTTAAATTTCCTGCAATCCAGGGCCTCTCATCTCCCACATAATGAATAATTGCCGGTCTCTTTTTCGCGCCTATGAACATATCCTTTGTCACAGAAGCATAAGCCGGAGAGTGCAGAACCAGATTCTCATAAGAAAAATAACGGTAGTTTGGAAAAAAGTTATACATGGGCGGTATGGGAAGAATCTCCCCCTTCAGAGCTCCGTTGATGGCATCCTGATCACAGGCGAACAGCCGTCCGTTTTTTTCTTTATAGAAATCCAAAATCCGTTTCTCAGCCTGAGAATCCCTCCAACGTACCAGATCAATCAAAAGCACCCCGGAATTGAAGTAAGGTTCCGACTCCCCTAAACCGATATCTTTTTTAACGGTTTCATATATAGTAGGCTCCATAACCGCTCCCAGCAAATACCCGTTTAAATCCAGATTCCACAATTCATCAAGAGGCTGCGCCGTCACAGTGTCACAATCCAGGTAAAGAATCCTCTCAATGTCCGGAGGCAGTAATTGTCCAACAAAGAGACGTCCCATAGCGCTGATATCAAAACCTCTTGTGTCAATATCGTAGTCAAAACGGCTTTTGATATTATCCAGATCCAGAAAATGCAGAACTCTTCCGTATCGGCCGGCAATTACCTGCAGCCGTTTTCTGCTTTCTTTGGACAAACCGATAGAGAGCACATAGGCTGTGATCTGAGGCAGATTCTGATTCTGAGCAAATACGGAAGTCATGGATACTGCCAGGTGCCTTGCATAGTTATCATTAGACGCATATACGATATTCATTACGCCCCTCCTTCTATTAATGTATGTATAAAATATTCTAAACACAAGTTCTGTAAAAGTCAAATAAGGGATTGCTTTTTTATAAAATAACAGATACACTTTTACATAAAGCAGATACAGCAAAATAAAGGTGCAGATTATGTTTTTTGAGAGAAAGAAAAAAAAAGGCGGGCTTACGTCCCCCAGTATTCATTTGAATTATATATATAATTTGATCTACCAGGTGCTGACACTTTTGACACCTCTGATTACAACTCCCTACATTTCCAGGGTCATCGGCCCGGATGGAACCGGAGTTCAGAGTTATACCAATTCCATTGTTCAGTACTTTGCCATTGTTGCCGCACTGGGAACCACATCTTATGGGCAGCGTGAGATCGCCAGGCACAGAGACGACCAGGAGATGAGAAGCCGTCTTTTTTGGGAGATAGAGATTCTCTGTGCAATCACTACCTCCATATGTTTGGCTGTATGGGCGGGAGTTATTCTCTTCTCGGAAACATATACTTATTTTTATCTGGTTCTGACCATGAATCTTATGGCGGCTGCGTTTGATATTTCTTGGTTTTTTGGCGGCCTTGAGCAGTATGGAATGATTGTTACAAGGAATATTATTGTTAAGCTGACCGGGATTGTGTGCTTGTTTGTTTTTATAAAAGAGAAAGAGGATTTGCTTCTTTATGTAGCGCTTCTGGCTGCGACGACGCTGTTTGGAAATATGTCTATGTGGGGGTATTTGAAACGGTTTCTTACAAAGGTGGATATCCACAGCCTTCGGATAAAACGACATTTAAAAGAGACGATTGTATATTTCATTCCTACGGTGGCAACCTCTGTCTATACGATTTTGGACAAGACTATGCTGGGATGGTTTACGGGAAATGACAAGTCGCAGAACGGGTATTATGAGTATGCGGCAGGTATTGTCAACATGGGAAAAGTATTGATTGTATCCTTTAATACGGTGATGTCTTCTCGAATGTCCTACCTGTTTGCAGAAAAGAAGAGGCAGGAGATTCAGCGGATGATAGAGGCGTCTGTGGATTTTGTCCTTTTGATTGGAATGCCGGTGATGATGGGGCTGGCGGGAATTGCCTCCGAATTTATTCCATGGTTTTTAGGGGACGCATACCGGCCGGTTGCTGCACTTTTGTATGTCTGCTGCCCTTTGATTCTGATTGTAGGCTTCAGCGACTGTATGGGCAGTCAGATTCTTACGCCGTCAGGGAAGAGGGCGCAGAGCGGAAAGGTGATTGTAGCCGGGGCGGTAATAAATGCTTTTCTCAATAGGATGATGATTCCAAGATTTCAGGCAGCGGGCGCATCCATTGCTTCCGTCATCGCAGAGATTTTTATAACTGGGGCTTATCTGTGGCTGTGTCGGGACTATATCCGTTTTTCTGTGATATGGAAATCAGGATGGAAACGTTGCCTGGCAGCTGTACTTATGTTCTTTTTTGTGGTGTGGCTTGGAACAAGGATGGACACAGGGCCAGCGGCAACATTTGTTCAGATTGGTGCGGGGGCGGTTCTGTATTTTGCGGTCTTGTTTGTGATGAGAGATAAATTTTTGGTGAGACAATTATGGAAAAAGTAAATTTTTATGATGAAGAAATACGTTGCGGCTACCCTGTGACGGCAAAGACAAAAAGAGTGTGGGCCATTCAGCTTGAAATGCTGGATGAAGTTGGGCGTATCTGTAAAAAGTACCACATCAGATATTTTGCGGACAGTGGTACTTTGATTGGGGTTATCCGTCACAGGGGCTATATTCCGTGGGATGACGATATCGATCTGGTGATGATGAGAGAGGATTATGACCGTTTCATTGAGGCTGCATCCAAGGAGATAAAAGAGCCGCTGTTTCTTCAGACCGTATATACAGAAAAGAATTATCTAAAAGGCCATATACAGATACGCAACAGCAATACCACCGGCTACAATGCGGAGGATGAAAAGGCAGGATACCACTGCGGCATTTTTATTGATATTTTTCCATTGGATGGGGTGCCGGATGCCCCATGGGCACGGAAGATTTGGCGGTTTCAGGTGAGAACTGCATGGAGTGTTTTATATACCTGGTATCGCTTTGGATACTATTCCGGCGCCACAGCAATCGGCAGAATTTTGCACGGCATAGGGGAAATACTGCGGATCCCCATTCCAAAGGCATTTAAGTGGTACGAGAAGATATGTGCCAGATATTCAGGAAAGAAGACCGAATATGTCTGCGATACGGTTTTCATTGCTGACTGGGAAAAGAATCTGTGGAAGCGGGAGTGGTTTGAGAAAGCTGTTTTTATGCCTTTTGAAGACAGACAGATCCCCATACCCTGCGGATATGACGGAAGACTTAAGGCAGAGTACGGTGATTACCAGAAACCGGTTCAGGCTCCGGCCTGTCATGGGGATTTGGTGCTGGATCCGGATATTTCCTACAAAGATTTTTTGAATAGATAGAAAAGACTGACGGAAAATACCTGATGTTACGGCATTTTCTGTCAGTCTTTTTTGTTTCATAGGAAATTGCGTCCTATGAAATAAAAACGCTCCGCGAGGATGCTTTTATAATCCGTTCTCCGGTACACTGTCATCGGTTGGATCCCAGGTCTGTTCGCTTGGAATGATAATCTTCAGTGCCGGACGATCATATGGACCAGGAACCGGTGAGTTATATACGGTAACCGTAGTGCCAAGAGGACAATGATCGTAAATCCACTTACAGTCCGCGGTAGTAAAGCGGATGCAGCCATGAGAACGGGAAATTCCCAAATAGTTGTAGGTAGAAGAATACAGGGTATATGGGTTCGGTTTCTCATAGATGGCAGAGTGCATCAAAATCG
This sequence comes from uncultured Hungatella sp., assembly GCA_910588325.1. GTDB lineage: Bacteria > Bacillota > Clostridia > Lachnospirales > Lachnospiraceae > UBA3402. The sequence goes on along the minus strand of CAJUPP010000004.1, from coordinate 50,160 downwards.
GAAGTCCTGAACCAAGTCTGGTTAAGTACTGGCAATATTCTCCGGTAACCATCAGTCTCCAGCGATATTTTTCGGGAGTCCGGAAAGTACCTACCGGTGTATCATCACCTGTAGAGCAGAGGAATGACTTGTAAGGGATAATAAATCCGTTTTCTCCGTCCTGAACATAGATGGTGGTGCAGTTCATCTGCTTGTTGATCTTAATCTGGAAAGGACCCGGATGATTCAGATATGGCTCTAAATCCGTAACCAGTTTGCCGTCGCCTAAGAAATAATACTTATAACCATCTATGTACTGCCAGTCTACCACAGCAGTGCCGTTAACAAAATAGTAGCGGTCCCTGTCGTTCCACACCCATCCGGTATAAGGCTGTCCGGTTCCATCGGAATAAGTAGGAAGAACACCTTCAAAGCTGATACCTTCGGCAGCCGGAGAGGAAACGGCATTGGCTGTATTATAAGCAGATGTGTCACCGCCGACTCTGGCTACAAGAATGGCTCGCAGACCGGTAATATATTTGCCTGCAGCAATAGCGCCGCTGGTAGAACCGTCAGACGCCCAGCCACAAGTTGTACCATCGGATAATACGGCAGAATAGTAAACATGATAAGCGTCTGCAATCTGACCGTTTAAACGAATCTGAACTGCTTCAATGGGTACGCCTGCAGTCCAAGGGGTATGGTCGCCGTTAAGCGTCCAGGTTGTCCAGCCGGTACTGCTGGAATAAGTACGGTACAGAACATCGCCGCGCATGTCGTTTACAGAATAGATACACAGGGACAGTGCGCCGCTGCCGCCTGTCTGCAGCAAAGCGCCATTGGCAATGGGTTGAGACCAGTTCATCGCTTCAGAGTCCAGCAGCTGAATCTGGATATAGGAAGTACTGGTAACGGACTCGGAAGGAACCGGATTTTCTGTAGCGGGTGTTTCCTGGGGAATTTCCGTATCTATAAAGGACTCACTGGGATCTGATACCTGCTGTTCCTGGCTTTCTTCTACATATCCCGGACCGGAAGTTTGGTCAGGTACAGCGAAGGCAGGAAAGACACTTCCTGCAGCCAAACCAACGGTTAATGAAACAAAAGTTAAATGATGCATAAGTTTACGCATAATAAATACCTCCTGGAAATGAAATAACCATGAATCATAATTTACCATATTTGAAAAGAAAATGCTATATCCAATTTACATTTTTTGTCTCTTATTGTAAAATTGTAATAAAAATAATATTTATCCGTAAGAAATATGGGAATATTTAGTGAAAGAAAGAGTGATAGAATAGAGGCAGATTATTTTGGAGGAAGCAATGGAAAAGGTTCTGGCAATCATACCGGCATTTAATGAAGAACAGAATATTGAGATGGTAGTGGAAGGCTTGAACCGGCAGCACCTCCGGCTGGATTATGTGGTGGTTAACGATGGTTCCACAGACCGGACGGCAGATATTTGCCGGGGGAAGGGCTACAATCTTCTCAATCTCCCTGTGAATTTGGGGCTGGCTGGATGTTTTCAGGCAGGGATGAAGTACGCATATAAAAAAGGATATGAGTATGTCGTTCAGTTTGACGGAGACGGGCAGCACAAGCCAGAGTTTATCCAGGCTATGAGAAATAAGATGGAGGAAGGATATGAGCTGGTTATTGGAAGCCGTTTCATTCAGAGCCGGAAAAATTTTTCCGTAAGAATGATTGGAAGCAGGATCATCACAGCGGCAATCCGTTTGACTACAGGTGTCAATCTGACAGATCCCACTTCCGGAATGAGAATGTTCAACCGGAAAATGATTAAGGAATTTGCGCTGAATTTAAATTATGGTCCGGAGCCGGATACGGTTTCCTATCTTTTGAAACAGGGAGCAAAGGTAGCTGAAGTTCCTGTGGTTATCGGAGAGCGGGCAGGCGGGGAAAGCTACTTAAAACCTGCGGTGGCTGCAGGATATATGGTAAGGATGCTGATATCGATTCTGCTGGTTCAGAATTTTAGAAAGAGGAAACGGTAATCGGTTGATGGATGTGCAGCAGACAGGAAAGGAACAGATATATGGCAGACAGGTGGGTGGCTCTTTTACTCAGGACAGGTACAAATAAAGAAAAGCAGAATGTTATCTGGAATATCATTGGAAGCTTCTGCTATGCATTTGCCAGTATGGTGCTTTCCTTTCTTGTTCTCAGAATCATCGGCAAAGAACAGGGGGGAATCTTTTCTTTTGGCTACAGTACCTTCGGGCAGCAGATGTTTCTTTTGGCCTATTTTGGAATCCGTCCGTTTCAGGTTACGGATGGGGCAGAAACCTACGGATTCGGCGATTATCTTCATCACAGATATGTAACCTGTCTGCTGGCATTGGCAGCAGGCGCAGGATATCTGGCTGTCAGCGGATACAGTGCGGAGAAAGCAGGAATTATTTTTCTTCTGGTGTGCTATAAAGTGATTGATGGATTAGCAGATGTGTATGAGTCAGAATTTCAGAGGAATGGAAACCTTCATCTGACAGGAAAATCCAACACCTTTCGGACGTTCTTGTCTGTGGGAATGTTTCTGATGGTTCTGATTCTGTGGAAGAATCTGGCAGCCGCCTGTATGGCAGCTGTGGCAGCTCAGGCACTCGGTGTTATCTTGTTTGACCGTATGGTAATAAAAAGGCTTTCGGGAATTCGGTGGACGTGGAACAGGGACAGACTTTTGCCTCTCACTTCTGAGACCATTCTTTTATTTATCTCCGTATTTCTGGACTTTTATATTTTTTCAGCCGCCAAATATGCCATTGACTCCTGCCTGGATGATGTGGCATCAGGATATTTCAATATTATTTTTATGCCTACCTCCATGATAAATCTGGCGGCCGGATTTGTGATACGTCCGGTGCTGACCTGCCTTACAGATGACTGGAATCAGAAGAAGTTTCAGAAGTTTACAAGGCTGCTTTTAAAAATCTCCGGTATGATCGGAGGATTAAGTGTGGCGGCAGTTTTACTGGCATGGGGAATTGGGAGGCCGGTGCTTGGAATCATGGAACGGCTTCTGGGAGAGGCATATGAAGGAAGTCTGACTGTTTACCATTCTTCTTTTGTATTGCTTGTATTGGGCGGAAGTTTTTATGCTTTTTTAAATTTATATTATTATGTGCTGGTGATTCTAAGGCAGCAGAAGGTGATTTTTGGTATTTACCTTGTATTGACCGGACTGGCGGCATGGCTGGCGCCCCGGCTGGTATCTGCTTACGGAATTCCCGGAGCTGCCTGGACGTATTTAAGCCTTATGGTGGTTATGGCGGTGGGATTTGTGGCCGGGGCCTGGATATTGACGGCCCGGACAGCAGCGCAAAAGAAATGAGGAAAAAGATATGAAGCAAGAAGAATTCAGCGGAAAAAAACATCTCACAGTGGATGTAATCATTCCTGTATATAAACCGGATAAGAAATTTAGCCGCCTGCTTCAGATGCTGGGGAGGCAGACCTATCCTGTAGAGCAGATCATTATTATGAATACGGATCGTTCTTATTGGAATAACAAAGGATACTCCGGTATCCCTGGGCTTAAGGTACATCATGTGGCAAAAGAAGAGTTTGACCATGGAAGAACAAGGAATAAAGGGGCGTCTTATTCCAGGGCAGATATTATGATTTTTATGACAGACGACGCGGTGCCTGCTGACCAATATCTGGTAGAGCGCCTGGTGGCGGCTTTTGAGAGGCGGGGGCCAGAGGGAGAGACGGTTGCTTTAGCCTATGGAAGACAGCTTCCGGCAAAGGACTGTAAACGGATTGAACGGCTGAACCGGGATTTTAATTATCCAAAGGAAAGCAGGGTGAAGACAGAGAAGGATTTAAAGCAAATGGGAATCAAAACTTATTTTGCTTCCAATGCCTGCTGTGCCTATCAAAGGGATATTTTCCTGAAACAGGAAGGTTTTTTAAACAAAACGATTTTTAATGAGGATATGATTTATGCGGCAGGCGTGATAAAAGCCGGGTATGCGGTGATGTACGCCGCAGATGCACGGGTGATACATTCTCATAACATGTCTGTGGGACAGCAGTTCAGACGAAACTTTGATCTGGCAGTCTCTCAGGCGGATCATCCGGAAGTGTTTGAGGGAATTCCTTCGGAAGAAGAAGGAATCCGGATGGTAAAGAGAACGGCAAAGAAGCTGATAAAAACCGGTTATGTGTGGCTGATTCCGTCCCTGGTTTTTAGCAGCGGATGTAAATATCTGGGATATTTACTTGGAAAACGATACAGGCGTCTGCCTCCATGGATGGTGCGGCTGTGTACTTCTAATTTGGAGTATTGGAATTAGTGTAAAATTGAGAAAGAGAGGAACCGGCCATGATGACAATAACATTGAGGGCCGCGCTTATTCTGGTGTCAGTAGGAACGTTATTCTTGATGATGAGAAAAATCCGCCAGTCCAAAGTGCAGATCGAAAATGCAATTTTCTGGATTATTCTGGCACTGGTTTTGGTAATAATCAGTATTTTTCCGTCAGTGGCAGACTTTGCATCCCATCTGGTAGGGATTTATGCTACCACCAATTTTTTATTTGTATCTGCAATTTTTATTCTGATTGTGAAGATATTTTATATGACGATTCATATTTCCCAACTGGAAACCAAGATAAAGGAACTGGCCCAGCAGATGGCACTGATAGAAAAAATAAGAGAAGAAGAGCAGGCAAAGTCAGATACTGTATCAGGAGGTATACATGAAGAAAAAAGTTAAACCCTGGTTGGCAGTATGGGCGGTTATGGTTCTGCTGGCTTTTGCGCATTTCAAAGATGTAGGTCATGGAATGGCAAATACAGGAGATGACTGGCTGGCGATCTGGTATACGATTCTGGTATTGGTGATTTTTCTTGGGACAGCGGTGATGGGAGGACTTCTTTTACAACTGGCCGGGAAGAAGCAGTGGAGCCTGGAACGGATATATCCTCTGACCGGGCTTTTTCTGGGACTGTTGTATCTCTTTGTTCTTCCTCCGCTCTCCGCACCTGATGAAATCAGTCATTACATCGGCGCTTACCAATTATCCAGCTATATGATGGGGAAGAAGGCTGTAAGCGATACAGGCGCCGTGCTTGTGCGGGGGACGGATTGGTTTTTAGAGGACATCCACGGAAAATATGGATATACGAAAGATGAAAATAATATCTGGAGATTCTTTGGACCTGCGGGGGAGGATAAAGAATGGGAGGTTCTAGGGCAGGAACTGAGAGAAGAGACTTACAGGCTGATCCACGATATAGGATTAAAGGGAGAAAGTACCCCTCAGGAAGAGGCCTTCAGGCAGATGGGAACACCGGATGCAAAAAATCAGACAGCAGCAAGTATTTATCACCCTGTTATAACAACACCTTTAGCATATGTTCCTCAGGCATTGGGAATGTCTTTAGCCAGATTTTTTCACCTGAACAGCCTATGGCTGGTATATCTGGGACGCTTGTTCAATCTGTTGTTTTTTGTGACTATAACAGCGATTGCGATGAAGCGGCTGCCTTTTGGAAAGGAAGTTCTGTTTGGGGTGGCGCTTCTGCCGATGACTCTTCATCTTTCCGGGTCTTTTTCCTATGATGTGATGATTATGGGGTGTCTGTTTTACTTTACAGCCGTCTGTCTTGACCTGGCTTATGCCAAAGAGAGGGTGAGATGGAAGGATGTGGTAGTGCTGGCGGTACTTATGGCAGTGGCGGGGCCGTGCAAGATGATATACGGGGTGTTGATGGGGGCATGCCTTTTGATTCCTGTGAAAAAATTTGGGGGCTGGGTAAAGTGGGGATTGTCCGCAACGGCAGTGGCCGGGGCCTGGATTATAGCAATGGGATTGGTAAACAGTCAGGTGATTGCAAATTTTGCCACCACATCGGAACAGGTAGTGGAATGGGCAGGGGAAGCAGGATATAGCCTGGATTTTCTGCTGCATAATCCGGGAAGACTAATTCGGATGTTCTATCAGACCATACTCTGGCAGGGAGATGTCTATCACCTGACGATGATAGGAGCTTATCTGGGCAATGTGGATCAGGGACTGGATGTCCCCTACTTGTTGGTAGTCTTCTTTACGTTTTGCCTGATAGTACTGGCATTAAGAAAACCAGGCGAAGCTCTGATTCTGGTAAAGGGAAAGAGAGTATGGATTTTTACGGTATGCGGAGCCTGTGTGGCTGCTGCTTTAGGTTCCATGCTTTTGGCCTGGACTCCTGTTAGCAGCAGGGTAATCAATGGAGTTCAGGGACGTTATTTTCTGCCGTTCCTTCCGATTTTTCTTATGGCCTGCAAAAATGACTGGTTAATTTTGACAAAGGATAGAAACCGTAGTATATTGTATCTGATGTTCTGTGCCAACGGATATGTGCTGTTTCGGCTGTTCAGCATTGTTTGCATAAGAACATAAGGATAGAACATTACCATGAATCGAAAAGTGAAGATAAGGAGTTTGAAAATGGGAAAGATTAAGATAACATCCTGCGGGATGGAAGGACTTTATGTGATTGAGCCTACGGTTTTTTATGATGAGCGGGGATATTTTGTGGAGACCTACAATCAGAATGATTTTAAGGCCCAGGGGCTTGACATGGTTTTTGTACAGGATAACCAGTCCATGTCATCCAAAGGAGTCTTAAGAGGACTTCACTACCAGAAACAGTATCCTCAGGGCAAATTAGTACGTGTTGTCAGGGGAACGGTGTTTGACGTGGCAGTAGATCTCCGAACCAGTTCCCAAACATATGGAAAATGGTTTGGCGTGGAGCTGTCCGCAGAAAATAAGAAGCAGTTTTATATACCGCAGGGATTTGCTCATGGATTTCTGGTATTGTCTGATGAGGCGGAATTTGCATACAAATGTACAGACTTCTACCATCCGGGAGATGAAGGCGGCTTAATCTGGAATGATCCGGATATTGGTGTGAAGTGGCCGATTGAAGAAGGGATGCAGTTAATTATTTCCGAAAAAGATCAGAAATGGGGCGGACTGAAGAGTACGTTTAAATTTTAAAGCCTGACACATAGAATCAGCAATTTGGAGGAAGACAAAGAATATGAATTATCTGATATCGCTGGGGAAGGATATCATTAAAAAAAGAAGGCTGATTTTAGACTTGGCCAGGGCCGATTTCAAAAAAAGGTTTGTAGGTTCCTATTTTGGCGTGTTTTGGATGTTTGTTCAGCCCATAGCGACAGTTGCGATTTACTATTTTGTGTTCGGAGTGGGGCTGCGCAACGGCAATCCTATTGAGGGAGTTCCTTTTGTTCTGTGGCTGGTTCCGGGGATTGTGCCGTGGTTCTTCTTCAGTGAGGCGTTGAATGCAGGAACCAACTGTCTGCAGGAATACAGTTATCTGGTGAAGAAAGTAGTGTTTCGGGTAGAGGTTCTGCCTATTATAAAGATGATTTCCTGTCTGATTGTCCATCTGATTTTTGTGCTGATTATGCTGGGGCTTTATCTGTGTATGGGATGGATGCCGAAGATATACTGGATTCAGACAGCCTATTATACAATGGCTGCATTTTTGTTTGCTATAGCACTGACCTATTTTACCAGTGCTGTCCAGGTGTTTTTTAAGGATATGGCCCAGATTATAAGCATATGCCTGCAGTTTGGCATGTGGCTGACTCCGATTATGTGGCAGGAGGAGCAGTTTGCAGACCGTTCTTTTTATCCTGTGTTCAGTAAGCTTATAAAAATAAATCCTATGTACTATGTTACAGCAGGATACCGGGACAGTATGATTATGGGAAACTGGTTTTGGGAAAGACCGACTCTGACACTGTATTTCTGGGGAGTGACTGTGGTATTGCTTTTGATTGGGTTAAAGGTATTTAAGCGTCTGAGGCCACATTTTTCAGATGTTTTATAAAGAGCACTGACATAAAATTAAGGAATGAATATGGAGAATGCAATCACTGTAACAAATGTTTCAAAGGTTTATAAATTGTATGACAAACCTGTCGACAGGCTGAAGGAAGCGCTGAATCCCTTTCACAGGGAATACCATAAAAAGTTTTATGCCTTAAATGATCTTTCCTTTCAGGTGAAAAAGGGAGAAACCGTAGGAATCATCGGAACCAATGGCTCCGGGAAATCTACAATCTTGAAAATCATTACGGGGGTTTTGCTTCCTACAACCGGGGACGTAAAGGTGGATGGAGTGATTTCCGCTCTTCTGGAACTGGGAGCCGGTTTTAATATGGAGTATACTGGTATTGAAAATATCTATATGAACGGCACCATGATGGGATTTTCCAAGAAACAGATGGATGCCAAGCTTCAGGATATTCTGGAGTTTGCGGATATCGGGGATTTTGTATATCAGCCGGTGAAGACTTATTCCAGCGGTATGTTTGTTCGTCTGGCATTTGCATTGGCGATCAATGTGGAGCCAGAGATTTTGATTGTGGATGAGGCGCTGTCTGTGGGAGATGTATTTTTCCAGTCAAAATGTTACCGCCGCATGGAGGAGATTCGGAAAAACGGGACCACAATTCTGATGGTGACCCATGATATGGGGAGTATTATCAAGTACTGCGATAGGGTAGTGCTTCTAAATAAGGGGAATTTTGTGGCGGAGGGGGCTCCGGGACACATGGTGGACTTGTATAAGAAGATTCTGGCGAATCAGATGGATTCTCTTCAGGAAGAACTGACAGAAATGAATGATTTTTCGGGAGAGAGTGAGAAGAAAAAGCCAAAAACTCACGGAAAGCTGATGAAGGAGAGCCTGACTATCAACGCCGGCCGGACCGAGTATGGGGACGGCAGGGCACAGATCTATGATTTGGGATTGTTTGATCAGAGGGGAAATCTGACGAATCTCCTTTTAAAGGGGGAGGAGTTTACGATAAAGGAGAAGATTCGGTTTGCGGCTGATATCCAGATGCCTATTTTTACCTATACCATTAAGGATAAAAAGGGGACGGATTTAAGCGGCACCAATACCATGTTTGAGGGGACGGATATTAAGCCGGTGAAATCAGGGGATGAGTATGAGGTAAGCTTTACTCAGAAGATGACACTTCAGGGGGGAGAGTATCTTTTGTCCATGAGCTGTACCGGATTTGAACTGGGTGAGCATGTGGTGTATCACCGGCTTTATGATGTGGCGAATATTACTGTGATTTCCAATAAGAATACGGTGGGGGTGTTTGATATGGAATCCAGGGTGGAGGCTGTGAAGGTAGAAATTGATACTTGAATGATTCGTAGAGGGTCCGCCAGGAACAGGTATTATATAGGCTTCGTTTGAGGAAGAAGAGGAGCAGGAATGAGTGAAATTAGCACAGAATTGTTAGAGATTCTTAAAACCTATGGGGGAGACAGGAAGAAAGCTTTGAGGGAGAATCCCCGGTTGGAATATCTGTATGCCCTTTCGGATCAGAGAGAAAATCTGATGGATTGGTATCCCTTCCGTCCGGACGGCAGGCTGCTTCAGGTGGGCTCGGATTATGGCGCCCTGACTGGGGTGTACAGCCGGAAGATGGCTATGGTAGATGTCCTGGATGAGTCGGAGGAAGACTTAAGGGTAAACTGGCTGCGCCATGTGCAGACAGACGGCAGGGGAAATATTAATTATTATACAGGGAGTATTGAGGCTTATCCGGATGAGATGTGTCAGGATGGCTATGATTATATTGTATTTGTGGGGGCGTTGGGACAAAACAGCAGAGAGCAGATTCAGGCGGCTAAGCGGCTTTTGAAACCCCAGGGGCAGCTTCTTGTTGTGGTATGTAATCCCTTTGGAATGAAATACTGGGCAGGTGCTGCTAAAGATGAGTTCAGCTTTTCCCGGAATCAGATAGAGAAGCTGCTGGCGGATAAAGAGACAGAGGGAAAACTGAAATTTTATTATCCGATGCCGGACTATAGGCTTCCGGTGACTGTTTTTTCAGACAGTTATCTTCCGGAGAAAGGAGATTTGACAGATACCATAACAGCCTATGATTATCCAAAGTATCTTTTGATGGATGTGGGGGCTTCCTATGATGCGGTTTGTGAGGACGGGCAGTTTGGACAGTATGCAAACTCCTTTTTTGTTGTGTGGACAAAAAGGACGGATGCTGTGCAAAAGGGATTAAAGGAGGCAGACGGAAAACAGGAGGGTATACTAAGGCAGCTGTGGGAAGATGGTAAGGAAAAAAAGTGGGAGATTCAGTATGTAAAGTACAATCGAACCCGCAGGGAATGTTTTCAGATAAAAACCATTATCCGGGGGAACGGAACGAAACGTCTGGTAGAAAAGTCGGCTTTGGATATGGAGGGAACGCCCCACATCTGGTCTTTGGGAGCCAGTTATACATCTCTCAGTATACAGCATACAGAAGTGAAATTTGCCAGACCTTCCATGAGTGAGGATCGCTGCAGTGCAGAGTTCCCTTATATGGTTGGAAAAACTTTGGCGCAGCAGCTGGGGGAGGAGATTCAGGAAGGGAAAGCGCTGGTAAGAACGATTCAAAAGGCTATGGATCAGGTTCTGGCGGTGAAAAAGACCTGCAGGATTCATTTTTCTGTAACACCGGAGTTTTTAGAGGTATTTGGAGATTCAGACGGAAGAAAGCCCTCGGCGGCTGAGGCAAAAGATCAGTTTCAACATCTGTTTGAAGGACAGGAATGTCTGGAGATATCTAACATTGATGCTTTATTTGAAAATATTCTTCTGACCGATAATGGCATGTATTGCCTGGATTATGAGTGGGTGTTCCAATTCCCCATACCAGTAAGGTTTATTGAATACCGGATTCTCTTTTATTTTTACCGCCAATATCACAGTATTCTTACAGCTTGTTCCTCTGTGGAGGACTGGCTTTTGAAATTTGATATTACGCAGGAAGAGCAGAAGGTGTTTGGCGGCATGGAACTATCTTTTCAACAGTATGTCCATGGGGAAAACCAGCAGATTTACCTGGAGAATTATCTGGTAAAGACGAAAAATGCCAGGGAACTGGCTAAGGTAGACGGAGAACTGGAGCGAACCAGGGAGCGTTTGGAGCAGATAAAACTGCAGCTAAAGGAAAAGGATACGGCCATCCGAAAGATGACGGAGGTACAGCGGCTGACCAACAATCATGTAACCAATCTGGAGATTATAATAAAGGATCTGCGGCATGAGGTAGAAGAGGAAGGAAAGACCCTGACTTATTTAAACCGTCACGAGGCCTTGATTTTTAAAGTCCGCAGAAAGCTGGGGGAGAAGTTTAACGAGAAATATCCCAGGGGGACGGTAAAACGGAAAAAATTATCTTATCTGAAAGAGTATCTGTTCCACCCGGTTCATTCTTTGAAACTGTATACGTCCGAAGAAGGGAAGAATTTAAAGGACGGCGATTTTGCTATAGGAAGTCAGTATAAGGAGCACGGAAAACTGAGGTTTCCTTATGTAGAACAGCCGGCGGTATCCATTATCATTCCGGTATACAATCAGATTCATTACACATACGCATGCCTTTTGTCCATCTTGGAGCATACAAAGGATGTGTCTTATGAGGTGATTATCGCAGATGACGTGTCAACCGACGCGACGGAACATTTAGACCGTTACGCAGAAGGACTTGTTATCTGCCGGGGCAGTACCAACCAGGGATTTCTGAAAAACTGCAATCACGGGGCCCAGTCTGCCCGGGGGCGGTACCTGATGTTTTTAAACAATGATACTCAGGTGACCGAAGGGTGGCTGTCTTCCCTTGTGAATCTGATCCAGTCGGATGAATCCATCGGCATGGTGGGATCAAAGTTAGTCTATCCGGACGGCAGGCTCCAGGAGGCTGGCGGGATTATCTGGAGCGACGGTTCCGGGTGGAACTATGGGCGTCTGGACAATCCGGACAAGCCGGAATATAACTATGTAAAAGATGTGGATTACATTTCTGGTGCGGCGATTCTTCTCTCCACTGATCTGTGGAAGCAGATAGGAGGCTTTGACACCCGTTTTGCCCCCGCTTATTGTGAGGATTCGGACCTGGCTTTTGCCGTGAGGGAAGCAGGATATCGGGTTGTATACCAGCCTCTTTCCAAGGTTATTCATTTTGAGGGAGTTTCCAACGGAACCGATGTGGAAGGCTTTGGCATGAAACGGTATCAAGTCGTAAACAGCGAAAAGCTGAAAGAAAAATGGCAGGCACAGCTGGAAAAGCAATGTGAGAACAACGGAAATCCGGATCCGTTCCGTGCAAGGGAGCGGAGTCAGGGAAAGAAAATTATTCTGGTGGTGGATCATTATGTGCCTACTTACGATAAAGATGCAGGATCCAAAACCACATTCCAGTACTTAAAAATGTTTTTAAGAAAAGGATATGTAGTAAAGTTTTTAGGCGATAATTTCCTTCATGAAGATCCTTATTCCACAGTGCTTGAGCAGATGGGAATCGAGATTTTATACGGGCAGGATTATCAGGTGGGAATATGGGACTGGCTGAAAGACCATGGAAATGATATTGCGGCAGCGTATCTGAACCGTCCTCATATTGCATCAAAATATATTGATTTTATAAAAGAGAATACCGATATAAAGGTAATTTACTATGGACATGACCTGCATTTTTTGCGGGAAGGCAGAGAGTATGCCCTTACCGGAGATTTGCAGAGACGGCAGGCTTCGGAATACTGGAAATCTGTGGAAATGTCCCTGATGTACAAGGCAGCAGTATCTTACTATCCTTCTTACATTGAGAGAGATGCCATTAAAGCAGAGGATGAGGATATACCGGTGAAGGATATTGTGGCGTATGTCTATGAAGAGTTCAAGGAGAATATTCCTCAGGATTTTGCAAAGAGGGAAGGGATTCTGTTTGTAGGCGGTTTTGCCCATCCGCCCAATGCAGATGCGGTGCTTTGGTTCGTCAGAGAGGTATATCCTCTTATCCGGGAAAAGATGGAGGCAGACGGGGATCAGCCGCCGGAATTTTACGTGGTAGGTTCCCGGGTGACGGAAGAAATCCAGGCACTGGAACAGCCGGGAAATGGTATCGTAATCAAAGGCTTTGTCAGCGAAGAGGAGCTGGTACAGCTGTATGACCGCACCAGAATTGTGGTGGTTCCTCTGCGCTATGGGGCAGGAGTAAAAGGAAAGGTAGTAGAGGCCCTGTATCATGGCGCAGCCATTGTCACCACGTCTATCGGGGCAGAAGGAATCTACGATGCGGAACATGTTATGGTGATTAAAGACAGGCCTCGGGAATTTGCAGAGTCTGTGGCATGGCTATATCAGAATCCGCAGCAGTGCCTGGATATGAGCAGAAGGACCCAGGAGTATGTCCGCAGGCATTACAGCATGGATGCGGCCTGGAGAGTGATTCGAGAGGATTTTATGTAAAAAACCGTTAGGGAGGCAGTGTCATGGTTACCGATATGACAGAGGGAGGGATTTCCCGCCATTTGATTTCATATTCGATTCCGCTGATTTTGGGTAATTTATTTCAGCTGACGTACAATGCTGTGGATTCAATTATTGTAGGGCGGTTCATAGGGAAACAAGCCTTGGCGGCAGTGGGAACCGCCAGTCCGGTGATGAACATCATCGTCCTTGGGATTTCCGGTATCTGTATCGGTGCGTCAGTTTTGATGAGTAATTTTTTCGGCGGAAAAAAAGAGAGCATGGTAAAGAAAGAGATGGCAACAACGGCGGTGTTTGGAGTATATTTTTCCCTGGCGGTTGTGTTTTTGGGGATGCTTGTTACCACCCCTCTGTTAAAAGCTCTCTTTGTGCCGGAGGAAATCTTGGGGATAGCCTCTACGTATCTTCGGATTATTTTCCTGGGGGCTCCCTTTACCTTTTTTTATAATGCTATATCGTCGGCTATGAAAAGCGTGGGAGATTCCAAGACACCATTGAAGTTTCTGGCTTTTTGCTCTGTGCTTAACGGAGTGCTGGATGTGATTCTTATAGGAATTTTCCGTTTTGGAATTGTGTGCTCTGCGGCAACCACGGTGATTGCCGAGGCACTGTCAGCGATTTTGTGTATCTGGTATGTGTACAGGAAGGTTCCGCTTCTTCAGCTGAAGCCGGCAGAATTTAAGATAGACAGGGATTTATTAAAGCAGACACTGCAGTATGGCAGTGTGACGGCCCTTCAGCAGTCCTGTCAGCCCATTGGAAAATTGCTGATTCAGGGGGCGGTGAATCCTATGGGAGTGGATGTAATTGCGGCATTCAATGCGGTGAACCGAATTGATTCTTTTGCGTTTACCCCGGAGCAGAGCATTTCCAACGGGATTACCACGTTTATTGCCCAGAACGCAGGGGCAGGGAAACAGGAACGGATTAAAAAGGGGTTTAAGACAGGGCTGGGACTGGAATTTTGCTATTGGGTTTTGATTTGTGCGGTGACTCTGGTTCTTAAGGAGCCGATTATGAGACTGTTTGTAACAGGGCAGAATCGGGAGATTGTGTCTTTGGGAAGCGGGTACTTGGGGATTATGGCGTTTTTTTACATATTTCCCGGGTTTACCAATGGGTTTCAGGGATATTTCAGGGGAAGGAAATGCATGAAGATGACGCTGCTTGGGACGTTTACACAGACCAGCCTGAGGGTGATTTTTGTGTATGTGCTGACGCCGGTGATGGGGCTTAACGGGGTGGCATTCGCCTGTGCCATTGGATGGAGTGTGATGCTTTTGGCGGAAGTGCCGTATTACTTTTGTGTGGAGAAGAGGCAGAGGGCGCAAGAAGGGGCCCTGTAAGGCGGCCCGTCAGGCGTTACCGTTTCATTCGATTATAAAATTGGCCATAGAAATCCTCGTTTTCATTAAATGGCTGCTGGTAGAAATTCTTAAGAATCAAAAGGCTGACGTTCTTTGCAAAGTCTGGCGGCTGGTTTCCCCCGGCAATTTTATCCTGAAAATCCTTTAAGTAATAATGCCAGTCACAGACAAATCGTTCATATCGCTCAAAATCAGGAGTATCAATCCATTTACGGACTTTAACCTTGGTGCGGTTTGGCTTTGGGCATTCTTTCGTCTGCAAAAAGTATTGAAAACCTCCATCCGAATAATATCTGCCAAGAGGAAACAACCGGCAGAATCCCGGACGGAAATCATGTATCTCACAGCGTCCTTTCGCATTCAAAAAGGAGCACCTTGCTGGTTTGCCGCCTTTCTTCATATGAGGCAGAATAATCCCATCCACAACCCCCAGCTCAACATGACTTATTAAAAGTTCCTGAAAGTTACAGCCTAAATGAGAGACCAGACGAAACACATCCAGAGGATCCAAAACAATGGTATCCGCCATATTTTCACAACATGCCGAACATCCCTCACAGTCCCCGCATCCAGCCTTAACCATATCATTGGCCGTATATAATTTCCCATCCGAAATCTCATTCAAATCCACATACCGTAACATAAAACCCTCCGAATACTCAACGTTATATTCCAATATCATTCTATCGCCGGGCGGACCTTTCACGATTTCTCAAACAGCAACAGCGGTCATACCGCTCCAGCAATAGTTCTTGACAATAATACCCATCTAGACTAAAATACCAGTAATTAAGGAAACTACCTATAAATACAAATATCGTCAAAGTAGGGGGCGGAGATAATGAAATGTCTGGAATATCCTTTTGACGCTGAATACATTCTGTTAAAAAAGAAAAAAATTAAAAAGCAGCTTCTGGAAGAAAACACCACCTTCCTCCAAAAGAAAGTTGCTATTTTAGGCGGCTCGACAACCAACAATATTAAGTTGATTCTGGAACTTTTCCTTTTAAATCAGGGAATCCGGCCGAAATTCTATGAGTCCGAATACAACCAGTATTACCAGGATGCCATGTTTGCCAATGAGGAACTGGAGGCTTTCGCTCCGGATATTATATATATTCACACATCCAATCGGAATATCTCCACCTACCCTTTGATTTCCAATACGCCTGAAGAAATCGATGCCCTTCTGGATGCGGAGATACAGAAATTTACCGGCATCTGGAACCGGCTTTTGCAGGTATATCACTGCCCGGTTATTCAGAATAATTTTGAGATGCCCTTTTACCGTCTCATGGGAAATAAAGACGCCAGTGACATTCACGGCGCCGTCAATTTTTTGACCCGGTTAAACATGAGGTTTTATGAGTATGCCCAGAACCATGACAATTTTTACATCTGCGATATCAATTATATATCTGCGGATTATGGCCTGAAAGCATGGTCTGACCCGTTTTACTGGCATATGTATAAGTATGCCCTCTGCGTGCCGGCCATTCCGTATCTGGCTTTCAATGTATCAAACATTATCAAGTCCCTTTTTGGAAAGAATAAAAAGGGATTTGTCCTGGATTTGGACAATACTCTGTGGGGCGGTGTCATCGGCGATGACGGTGTGGATAATATTGTTCTGGGGCCGGAGGAGCCGGAGGGACAGGTATACAGTGAGTTCCAGAATTATCTGAAAGCCCATAAACAGCTGGGTATCCTGCTGAATATCAATTCAAAAAATGACTATGATAATGCGATTTCCGGTCTTCATCATCCGGACAGTGTTTTTTCGGAGGATGACATTATCTGCATTAAGGCAAACTGGAATCCAAAGAATCAGAATTTTGCCGAGATTGCATCAGAGTTGAACCTGCTTCCGGAAAGTCTGGTGTTTGTAGATGACAATCCGGCAGAGCGGCATATTGTGCGGGAAAGCCTGAAGGGAGTATCCGCTCCGGACATTGGACAGGTTCATGAGTATATCCAGAATATCGACCGTTCCGGATATTTTGAAGTTACAGCACTTTCGGGAGATGATTTAAAGCGGAATGAGATGTATAAGGAAAATATAAAGCGGACCAAACAGATGGCCAGCTTTGAGAATTATAAGGATTATCTGCTTTCTCTGGAGATGAAAGGAGCCATTAAGCCATTTGAACCTATTTACATGGCCAGAATTGCCCAGCTGTCCAACAAGAGCAACCAGTTTAATCTTACTACCAGACGCTACACCCAGGCAGAGATAGAAGAATTGTCGGCAAATCCGGAATATATTACCCTTTATGGAAAGCTGATGGACAAGTTTGGAGACAATGGTGTGGTTTCGGTTGTCATTGGCCATATAGAAGGACAGGAATGCCGAATCGATCTATGGCTTATGAGCTGTCGGGTGTTAAAGAGGGATATGGAATATGCGATGATGGACGCTTTGGTCCATAGATGTCAGGGGTGCGGCATTGAGACTGTCAGAGGCTTTTACTATCCAACTGCAAAAAATAATATGGTCCGTGAATTTTACGGTCTTCAGGGCTTTTGTAAAGTAAAAGAGGATGAGTCGGGAAATACGGAGTGGGAGTTTAGGATACCGCAAATCTATGAAAATAAAAATCAGGTAATCAGTGTGGAGGAATAACCGATGACAAGAGAAGAAGTATTTGAAAAATTAAATCAGGTTTTTCAGGATGTATTTGATGACGATGAAATTCAGGTAGATGACAATACGACTTCCGGCGATATTGAGGATTGGGACAGCCTGGAGCATATTAATCTGATTGTGGCCGTAGAGAAGAAATTCGGCATGAAGTTTAATATGGGTGAGGTGACTACCATGAAAAACGTAGGCGAGATGGCAGATATTATTCTTCAGAGGATTTGAGAATTGTCATGAATATTATATCGTTCTCTTTTTATGCTGCTGTTCTTTTGGCATTGATACTTTACTACGGGGTGCCTGTGAGATTTCGCTGGATGATACTGTGTGGATTCAGCGGGTATTTTGTTATCAGTGCCAATGGTATAAAACTGGCGCTGTATATGCTGGCAGTGATTCTGCTTACGTATGCAGCGGCAATACTGGTGGATAAGTACAGGGAAAACGTGAGAATTTCCAGGGCAGTTTTGATCTGCGGTATTGCTGCAGACGGAATCAGTCTGGTTGCCATGAAAGAACTGAACTTTTTTATTCATGGGGTCAGAGCGGCGGCAGGAATTTTCGGGAAGGCTGTACCGCTTCAGCCGGTTTCTATCCTGGCGCCCATAGGAATCTCATACTATACCCTTTCTCTGATAGGTTACCTGGTGGATGTCTATTGGGAGACGGCAAAGGCGGAGAAAAATCCGCTTAAGGTTGCATTATTTACAGGATATTTTCCATTATTGATCGCAGGGCCTATTGTCAGAAAGAGAGAGGTGTTTGATGAACTGATAGAGGGACAAAAATTCCATTATGAGAATGTTACTTTTGGACTTCAGCGGATTGTGTGGGGGTTTTTTAAAAAGCTGGTGATTTCAGAACGGTTTGCGGTTATCGTAAATGCAGTTTACGGAAATTATTTTGTATATTCCGGACTGTACATTTGGGTTGCGGCAATTTGTTTTTTGTTACAGTTATATACGGATTTTTCAGGTGGAATCGATATCTGTCTGGGGGTGTCCCAGTTATTTGGCATCCGTCTGCCGGAAAATTTTGATCTGCCCTTCTTATCAAGAAGCGTTTCCGAATTCTGGAGGCGGTGGCATATTACTTTAGGCGGCTGGCTGAGGGATTATATCTATTATCCTATGATGAAATCAAATGTCATGCAGGATATGGGAGCCAAATCCAAAAAGATTCTGGGAAAAAAGAAGGGGAAGAAGATTCCGCTTTATATTGTCACCTTGGTTTCCTGGTTTCTGGTAGGTTTCTGGCATGGCGGCGGATGGAATTACATTTTCGGAGTAGGCTTGTTTTACGGACTTGTCATCATTGCAGGACAGATGTTTGAGCCATTGTCTAAGAAGTTGATAAAGGTGCTCAAGATCCGCACGGAGTGCTTTAGCTGGCATCTGTTTCAGATGGCCAGGACCTTTCTGGTGTTAGTGTTTGCCAATTCATTATTTCGGGCAGCCAGTTTAAAAAGCGGATTTCAGATGTGGAAAATGGCATTTTCCCTGTGGAATCCCTGGATCTTTTTTGATCAATCACTCTATGGGCTGGGGTTAAACCAGACAGAATGGGAGATTCTGATGTTTGGCATGCTGGTGCTGATTGTCTGCGGACTTTTGCGGTATTTTTTGAAAATATCTGTGCGACAGTGGCTTTTACAGCAGAATATGCTGTTTCAGTGGGGCGTCATGATACTGCTTGTTGTCTGGGTGTTTGTCTATGGATATTATGGTTCGGGATATGATGCGGGGGCCTTTATTTACTTCCAGTTTTAATAGGGAGGATGTCTGTGAAAAAGATAATTTTTCGGATTACCGGTTTTGGAATACTGTTGATTGCCGCATTGGCTCTGGTAAATCAGGTTTTGTCCTTTAAGTCCAGAGACGGGCTTTACAGCATGCAGAAGTTTTATGAGCAGGAAGAAGGCACGGTTGATGTGCTGGTGCTGGGGCCTTCTCTGGCCTTTGCAGATATCAATACGGCTGTTCTGTGGAATGATCATGGGATATCCTCGTTCAATCTGGCCGGCAGTATTCAGCCTATGTGGAATACTTATTATTATCTGAAGGAAGCCTTAAAGTATCAGCGGCCCAAGGTGATTGTGCTGGAAGCTTCTCTTGTAACGATGCAGGATGATTATGGCGATCAGAGCAGGATTATCAAGAATACCTTTGGTATGAGATGGTCCCGCAATAAGGTGGAAGCCATCAAAGCAAGTGCGCCTAAAGAACAGTGGGGGCAGTATTTGTTGGGATATCTCCAATATCATTCCAGATATGAGGAACTTTTAAGCGAAGATTTTCAGATTAACAGGGGAAGCTTGCAGTATGACAACTGGAAAGGCTTTATGTGTACAACGGATACCAGACCGCAGGAAGCAAATGATGTAAGAAATGTTGCAAAAAGAGAGGAACTTTCCGGGAAGACGGAAGACTACTATAGAAAAGTCATCGAACTGGCTAAAGGGGAGGAGATTCCTCTTCTGATTGTGGTTGCACCCTATCCTACGATTACGGAGTGGTCACAGGCGTGTTTTAATACGGCTTCTGATATTGCAGCGGAGTATCAGGTTCCGTTTATAAATTATAATCTGTTCTATCAAGACCTGGATCTGGATTATACGAAAGATGTGTCTGATATCATGCATTTAAATTACAGGGGAAATCAAAAAATTACCAGACATTTAGGGGACTATCTGGTAAGTCATTATGATCTGGAAGATCACAGGGGAGATAACGCTTACGATTCCTGGGAGCAGAATTCCAGGTGGCATCTGGCAGAGATTGCTTATCAGGATATTGTGAACTGCATGGATATGGAGCAGATGTTTGAACTGTTAAAAAATGATGATCTTGATATTATTATTTCTGTAGATAGTGAATATCCGGAATCTGACGGAAATTTAAAGGTGTTTCTGTCTGCATTCAGTGTGCCGTCAGACGGAACGGAAGGTATCTGGCATATTTCCGGAACCAACGTAGAGTGTATTGCAATTACCAGGGAACAGGAGCAGGTGCGGCAGATAAGGTACCCATATCATACGCTGACCATGAAAGCTGCAGGAGGCGAAAACAGTATTTTCTTTGATACGACTCAATATAAAACTGTAGAACAGGGAGTAAATGTGCTGGTATGCAGCAAAACTACAGGGGAGGTTGTGGATTCATTTGGGATAGCGGTGTATGGAGACGGTATTTATAAAGCAGAGAGGATAAATAAGTGAAGAGTAAAACACAGGCAATTTTACTGGCAGGAGGCCTGGGAACCCGGCTTCGCAGTGTGGTAAGTGACCGACCGAAACCTATGGCTTTGATTCAGGGAAAACCATTTATGGAATATGTGGTTCTGGAACTGAAGAACCAGGGAATCAACGATATTATTTTTGCCGTAGGTTATAAAGGAACTATGGTGGAAGAATATTTTGGGGATGGGGAGAAATTTGGTATCCGCGCGTCCTATGCCTATGAAGAGACCTTGCTGGGAACGGCAGGCGCTATACGAAACGGATCCAGATTTGTTACGCAACAGCAGGTATTGGTGCTGAATGCAGATACTTTTTACCGGATGGATTATGGAAGGCTGTGGAAGTTGAAACAGGAAATGAATCTGGATATGGCCCTGGTGCTGCGGCAGGTGGCAGATATCTCCAGATATGGCGAGGCGGTTCTTAAGAACCAGATGCTTACCGGATTTAATGAAAAGACTGCCGGCACTCGACCCGGAACCATCAATGGAGGGATCTATCTGCTGTCAAAGGAGCTGATTGATGAGATACCAAAGGGAAAGGTTTCACTGGAGAATGAGATGATTCCCCGATGGATGAAAGAAGGACGGCGTTTGGGCGGCTTTATCAATGACGGATATTTCATTGATATCGGAATACCGGAGGACTATTATCGTTTTATGGATGATGTGGAGAAAGGAGTGCTTACATGGTAATCAGAGGAAGAGCGCCTTTAAGAATCAGCTTTGGCGGAGGCGGGACCGATGTAGAGCCATTCTGTGTGGAACAGGGCGGGGCGATTATCGGCAGTACGATCAATAAATATGCGTACTGTTCCATTGTTCCCAGGGAGGATGATCAGATTATTGTTCATTCTCTGGACTTTGATATGACAGTAAAATACAACACCAAAGAGAACTATGTATGCGACGGAAAGCTGGATCTGGTGACGGCCGCTTTGAAGGCAATGGAGATTAAAAAGGGGTGCGAGGTGTATCTGCAGTGTGATGCGCCGGCAGGATCGGGCCTTGGCACATCCTCCACGGTGATGGTAGCGCTTTTGGTCGCTATGGCCCGCTGGAAGGGAATCACCATGGATGCCTACGCTCTGGCTGATCTGGCCTACCAGGTGGAGAGGGAAGATTTAAAAATTGACGGCGGATATCAGGATCAGTATGCTTCCACCTTTGGGGGATTTAATTTTATTGAATTCCATGGCAGAAATAATGTGGTTGTGAACCCTCTGAGGATTAAGAAGGACATTCTCAATGAATTGCAGTATAATCTGCTTTTATGCTATACAGGCGGAATCCATGTGTCAGCCAATATTATCAGGGATCAGGTCAGCAACTACAAGAAAAAGGATCCTTTTGATGCCATGTGTGAAGTAAAGGCTCTGGCTTATGCCATGAAGGATGAACTTTTAAGAGGAAATTTCAACAGTTTCGGGCGGCTTTTGGATTACGGATGGAAAAGTAAAAAGCGGATGAGCAGCAAAATAACCAATCCGCAGATTGATCAGTTATATAAGGAGGCGATTACGGCAGGGGCCTTGGGAGGAAAACTTTTAGGCGCCGGAGGCGGAGGATATCTTTTGGTGTATTGTCCCTATAATGTAAGGCATAAGGTGGCAGCGCGCCTGGAACAGGCAGGGGGACAGCTGGCGGAGTGGAATTTTGAACTGCGGGGAGCACAATCCTGGATCGCAGATGAAGAACGATGGAATTATGACACTGTACGGGTACAGATGCCTGATAAAGAATATAAATTCAGGCTTTAAGGGATGATAAGAGTATGGATCATGTGGTGTTTTTAGACAGAGACGGTACCATCAACCAGGAGGTACATTATCTTCACAGAACGGAGGATTTAAAGATTCTTCCAGGAGTCTTTAAAGCTTTGAGATGTCTGAGGGATGCCGGATTCAAGCTGGTGGTGATTACCAATCAGGCCGGGGTGGCCAGAGGATATTACGGCTGTGAGGAAGTGGAGAAGCTTCACGAGTATATGAACCAGATGCTTAAGCCCTATGGAGCATGGATTGATAAATTTTTCTACTGTCCGCATCATCCGGAATACGGGACAGGAATTTATAGAAGAAACTGCCGCTGCCGGAAACCTGGGATTGGTATGTTCGAGATGGCAGAGGAAACATTTGCGGTAGATAAGCACCATTCTTACATGGTTGGGGATAAGATGATTGACGTCCAGGCAGGGATCAATTATGGGATACCGGGGATTTTGGTAGGAACCGGATATGGAACCTCATTGAGGCAGGAAATGGAAGAGAAAGGGGAAAAGCCCTTATATGATTTTTTCGCGGAAACTCTTGTGGACGCAGCAGAATACATTATTGACCGAGAAAATAAAGCCAGACAGTCTGAAAAAGGAGACGATAGATGAGATGGAGTATTTGGAGGAATTAATACAACGTTATCCGGTGTTAAAGCCGGTGAAAGAACCGATTGCCCAGGCGTATGAGATACTGAAGGGCTGTTACGAATCAGGGCATAAGCTTTTGGTCGCCGGTAACGGAGGAAGCGGAGCAGATTCCGAACATATTGTGGGCGAACTGATGAAAGGTTTTAAAAAAGAAAGGAAGCTGCCGGACGATGTGGTACACAGATTAATAGAAGCAGACCATAAGGCAGGAACACAGCTTGCCAAGAAGCTGCAGGGCGCCCTTCCTGCCATTGCCCTTACAGGCCACCCGGGGCTGTCTACGGCATTTTTAAATGATGTGGACGGCAGCATGATTTATGCCCAGCAGGTATATGGTTATGGTGTAAAGGGAGATGTGCTTTTGGCCATTTCTACGTCCGGGAATGCCGAGAATATTCATTACGCCTGTGTGACAGCCAGGGCGAAAGGATTAAAGATCATCGGCCTGACAGGAAAAGACGGAGGAATGTTAAAGCAGGATGCGGATACGGCCATTGTGGTGCCGGAGCAGGAGACATTTAAGATTCAGGAACTGCACCTGCCGGTCTATCATGTATTATGCCTGATGTTGGAGGAATATTTCTTTTAAAGTAGGAGAAAACCATGGGATTTCATACATTTGCCATTTGTGCATACGGAGAATCACCTTATCTGGAAGCATGTATTCGTTCGTTAAAGAGTCAGACTGTGCCGTCGGAGATTATCTGTACCACCTCCACACCCAGCATTTATCTGGAAAAGATGACGGAAAAATATGAGATCCCTCTTTACGTAAGAGAGGGAGAAAGCGATATTCAGGCGGATTGGAATTTTGCCATTGGAAAGGCGAAGGGGACCTTTGTTACCATCGCCCACCAGGATGATCTGTACAGACGCCATTATGTAGAGGAATTAAAGAAAAGCTACAAAAGATGGCCGGATATGACGCTGTTTATGACAGACGGAGTTACAATAAAGGATGGGAAAATTCATCGGTGGAATCTGAAGGAAATCATAAAGAAAACGCTGCGTATGCCATTAAGGATGAAAGGCATGGCAGACAGAGAATTCATTAAAAAAGGTGTACTGCGTCTGGGAAATCCGGTGATGTGTCCATCATGCGCTTACCGGAAGAATTATCTTCCGGATCCGATCTTCCATTCCGAGTACCGGTATGCCCTGGATTGGGACTGTATGACAGTTCTGGCAAAATGGCCGGGACGTTTTATCTGTGTGGAAAAGCCTCTTTTATTTTACCGGATTCATGATGGTGCGGCTACAAAGGCCTGCATTGAAGATCGCCGCAGGGAAAAAGAAGAGATGGAATTGTTTAAGCGTTTCTGGCCGGAACCTGTGGCGAAGTTTTTAATGAGGTTTTATAAGAAGGCATACCAGGAGTGGTAGAAGGAGGGAAGACCTATGGAGAAAAAGGATTCCTTAGCAAAAATTTATCATTGGAAAGGGGAAGCGCTTATTCTTGGTGCGTTGCTGGCATTTGCCTTTTTCATCAATGCTGGAATTGAAATCCGGGGTCTTTTCATGGACGATTTAGAGCTTTGGTCCAGCTATCATGAGCTGCCTTTCTGGAATTTTATGTTCCCTATAGGGGAAAGCAGATTTCGTTTTTTGTACTATATACTGGCATACATTCAGATGGCGCTCTTTGGAAATCATATTACCTGGTTTGTACCCTGCAATATTATCATCAATGGACTGATTGCCTATACGGTCTTTCAGCTTGGAAGATGCGTATCCAAAAACGGAACCATTGGTTTCTTCTGCGGGATTCTGTATCTGGTTTCCAGAATGTCCTGCTACCAGATTTCACAGGTATATGGTCTGATGGAGAGCATAGCTCTGTGGATGGCTATTGGGATTTTGTTCTGCCTGTTTCAATATCTGAATGAGATAAAGACTCAGGAACATTATTTTTGGTTTGCCTGCGGCTTATACTTTGGGATATGTTTTGTCCATGAGCGGTATATGGTACTGGCAGCAGTACTGGCAGCGGTTCTTGTGATGAAAAAAGAAAAGAAATTATGGGACTGGCTGATCTTTGCAGCAGTGTTCGCGGCGGTCCAGCTGATTCGTTTCCTTGCCACAGGGACCTTGATTCCTGCAGGGCCGGATGGAAATGTTATTACACGGACGTTGAATCTGGGGAACGCGGCTGGTTTTGGTCTTCAGCAGTTTTTGTATTTATTGGGAATCAACACCGGGGATCAAAGTCTGTGTGGACTGAACTGGCAGGATACTCCCAGGTGGGTCAGAGTATTTGTGATTTTGGCTGATGTATGGGTTTTGGCATTGGTGATTACCTTTTTTGTGAAGGCCATCTGCGACAGGACCCATTGGAAAAATATGTTGTGTAATCTGCTGCTGTTTCTTTTGTTTATTGTTTCCTGTATTTTGTGTTCCAGTGTAACCGGACAGGTACAGTTGCGTTGGGTTTATGTTTCCATGACGGTATTTTGGATTATGCTGGCCTATATGTGTGGGGTAATAGCAAGGACCAGGGCTAAGATTCTGCCTAATTACCATGCTATGCTGGCCTGTACAGCCATCATAGCACTCTATACCATGCTTATGTATCCGGTGGAGCGATTTTATAGGGGAACCTGTACCAATCTTTATTTTTGGAATGGGCAGCAGCAGTACAATTCTCTGGCGGAACAGACATATGAGAAATATGGTGACAGCCTTTTTGGAAAGAAGCTTTATATTTTGAAAAATTCTTATGGTCTTGGCGAAGAGGAGACGGAAACTTTTTTTAAAACCTTTGACCGCGGGCAGAAGAGGGAAGAAGTCCAGGTAATATTTGTTGATTCTATCAGGGATTTCGGGCAGATACGGAATAATATGCTGGTTCTGAGGGAAGAGCCTAAGTTTCATGCATATCAGGATATTACCAGTTTTGTGAAAAATCTGAAATGTGAGACAGTATATGGATATTATCCGGATGAGTGGATGGGGGAAAAAGCGAAGCTTAGAGTGATGGCCGGAGAGTCAGGAGTCATACAATTGCAGCTGATGTATCCAGGAGCCATGACAGGAGAAGAAATTTGTACGATTTATCAGGACGGAGTGCTGGTGCAGAAAATCAATATTATAGAAAATATTACGTATGTAGATTTGCAGACAGAACCTTATAATACGGTAGAATTGGATTTTGAAAATAATTTTTACTCAAAAAATGCGTATGAGTCGTCAGAAGGGACACGGCTGGCCATGATGGTGCGGATTACGGCGGATTGATTTTTGCGAGACAGAAAGAGAGGAAGATTAATGGAGAAGCAAAAAAGGTGGTATTATCTTGTGCCGTTTGTAGGGGGGATTTTGTGTGTCTGGTATCTGTACCGGTCATTTTATGATGTGGTGTATTCCGATTATATTCGTCTGGTTAACAGCTATCTGCCTGATGTGTGGAATCCGGAAAAGTTTTTTGTGCGGGATGTGCTGACAAGAATCCCTGTCAATTATGCAGCCAGAATTATTAATACCACATGGTTCCACTACAGCATTCGATTTGATCAGGCACTTGGAGTGTTTTCTCTGATGTTGTCGGCAGCAGCCATTGCGTACTATTGTATTCGTGAAAAAATAGGTACGGTCTGGTTTTTGATTCTCATGGCAGTCTTTTTCAGCCTGAATAAATGGGAAATGATGAATAACGGTAGCGGCTGGGTACATTTTTTTGCATTTGCCGGATTTTTTTACCATTATCTTGTGTGGGAGCGAGTCTGGACCAGACAGGAGAAAAAGAGGGACCATATACAAATGCTGGTTTTGCCCTGGATCATAACCATGGGGATTGCAGGTCCTTATTGTGCGGTGTATTCCGGAGTATTGCTTTTAGGGTATGGGTTTTGTATGGTTATCACATGGAGGAAGACAAAAAAGTGGGATAAGCGGTATCTGGCGTATGGAGTCTGTGTGATCCTTCCCCTGCTTTGCTACCTGTGGAGTACTACCCATGTAAAAACAGGATTATCTTCTGATGGTTCTCTGATGAGGCAGTTTTTGGATACTCCCGGTTATTTTGTGAGATTTTTTATAAAATCCCTGTGCTCTACCGTAATAGGCGGGGAGGCGGCGGAAGAAGTTTTTGGTACCAATACACCTTATATGATTATAGGGCTGATGGTAGGAGGAGCATATCTTTTGGCCCTGTGGTACCAGTTCCGTTATAAGCTTTATGAAAAAACCGTATTTCCGCTGATCCTGATTGTTTCAGGAGGAATGAACCATGTGCTGATTCTGCTTTCACGCTGGTCATTTTTAATTGAAAGCTATGGCATGAGTTCCCGTTATGCCCTGCAGTTTCAGGTAGGAGTTCTGGGGATCCTTCTGACCTTTGCTCTGATGTGGAAAATTCGAAGGGAGGAAGAGGCAGAAGAGAAAAAACAGCAGAAGAGGGATAGATGGAGGAACATGGAGAAAGCAGTGGCTGCGGTTATAATTGCTGTGTTTCTGGTGGGAAACGGATATACTACTTACAGGGAGATACGGATGACAATCTATCGGAAGGAAGCCTGCATCAATCGGGCCAATATTGCCCTGGATTTTGAGAATCGGACCAATGAGGAACTGGCTGCGGCATTTGAATATCACACCAGTTCAGCGGATGCCGGAGACCTGGTGAGAAATGCACTTACGATACTGAAGGAACATAAATGGAATGTATTCTATCGATAATGTTTAAGCAGAGAACGGAGGAAAAGGATGAAGGTAGTACTGCTGGCAGGAGGGCTGGGAACAAGAATCAGTGAGGAAAGCCATTTAAAGCCCAAACCCATGATTGAGATTGGCGGAAAGCCTATTTTGTGGCATATTATGAAATATTATTCGGAATTTGGATTTCATGAGTTTGTCATTTGTCTGGGATATAAACAGTATGTGGTAAAGGAATTTTTTGCAGATTATTTTCTTCATATGTCGGATGTGACGTTTGATCTGGCAAACAATAAGATGGAGGTTCATAATAATTATTCTGAGCCGTGGAAGGTGACTCTGGTGGATACTGGGCTTTATACGCTGACTGGGGGACGGATTAAGAGGATACAGCCATATATCGGGGATAATCCGTTTATGATGACTTATGGGGATGGCGTCTGTGATGTGGATTTGAAGGCACTTATGGAGTTTCATAAGAGCCATGGGAAGATTGCTACCATGACTACAGTGAATATTGCACAGATGAAAGGGATTTTGGATATTTTGCCGGATAATACAGTAAAGTCTTTTCGGGAGAAAGGGGAAAAGGATGCAAGCCTGGTGAACGGAGGCTTTATGGTGCTGAATCCGGAAATTTTTGATTATCTGGATGGGGATCAGGTGGCATTTGAGAAGGAGCCTCTGGAGCGGCTGGTGAGGGAAGGACAGTTGATGAGCTTTCATCATGATGGATTCTGGCAGTGTATGGATACTCAGAGGGAGATGAAAAAGCTGGAAGAGTTGTGGCAGAGCGGGAAGGCGCCTTGGAAGAAGTGGAAGGACTGACATTTATAGGTAAAGGATAGAATAGGAAATCGAGGAGAAGGCATGAGTGAATGGATTACGGAAACACATAAGGAGCTGGAGGAATTTTATAAGGGAAAACGGGTACTGATTACAGGGCATACTGGGTTTAAGGGGAGCTGGCTTTGCAGGATGCTTAAACTGTTGGGGGCAAAGGTCAGCGGTTATGGGTTGGAGAGCCCAACCGACCCGGGCCTGTTTGAGGTGGCTGGGATTGGGGATATTGTGGACAGTTTTATAGGAGATGTCAGGGACTTAACGCATATGCGGAAAGTGTTTGACTGTGTGAGACCGCAGATCGTGTTTCATCTGGCGGCGCAGCCTATTGTGAGGGATTCTTATAAAAACCCGGTGTACACTTATGAGACGAATGTAATGGGGACGGTTCATGTGTTGGAGTGTGTGAGACAGACAGATTCCGTGAAATCGTTTCTTAATGTGACTACGGATAAGGTGTATGAGAATAAGGAGTGGGAGTATGGATATCGGGAGTGCGATCCTTTGGATGGTTATGACCCGTATTCTAACAGCAAATCCTGTTCAGAACTGGTGACTCACAGCTATGCCAAGTCCTTTTTTGGGGACAAGAGGAGTGCGATTTCTACCTCCAGGGCAGGGAATGTAATCGGGGGCGGAGACTTTGCCAATGACCGGATTATCCCGGACTGTGTCAGAGCTGTTAGCGCCGGCAGAGAAATTGTGGTAAGGAATCCTTATTCTACCAGGCCATACCAGCATGTGATGGAGCCGCTTCTGGTTTATATGGTCATTGCCATGAAGCAGTGGAAGGATGATAAGTATCAGGGCTGCTATAATGTGGGGCCGGATGATGAGAATTGTGTGGCTACGGGACAGCTGGTAGATCTGTTTTGCCAGGCGTGGGGGGAGGATGCAACATGGGTGAACCGTTATGACGGCGGGCCTCATGAGGCGAATTTTTTGAAGCTGGACTGTTCAAGGATAAAATCGGTTTTTGGCTGGCATCCTCTCATGGGAGTAAAGGAAGCAGTGGAGAAAACAGTGGAGTGGACGAAAGCATACCTGAATGGAGAGGATATGCTTAAGGTTATGGACAGGCAGATAGAAGAATTTTTTGGCAGACAACAGTAGAAAGGAACGTATATTATGTTTGAGAATCAATCAGAGGAGCAGGCAAGGCAGGAGATTTTACGGTTGGTAGAAGAGTATTGTGATCGCTTCCACAAGAGAAAGCCGTATAAGGAAGGAGATCGGATTCCTTATGCTTCCAGAGTATATGACAGACAGGAAATGAGAAATCTGGTGGACAGTTCTCTGGAATTCTGGCTGACTTCCGGGCGGTATACGGATGAATTTGAGAAAAAGCTGGCCAGGTACCTTCAGATAAGGTACTGTGCATTGGTAAACTCTGGTTCTTCTGCCAACCTCCTGGCCTTTATGGCTCTTACCTCTCCGCTTTTGGGGGAGAGGCAGGTAAAAAGAGGAGATGAGATCATTACTGTGGCGGCAGGATTCCCCACTACGGTGACCCCCATGATTCAATATGGGGCCGTTCCGGTGTTTGTGGACGTGACGATTCCCCAGTATAATATTGATGTGGACAGGCTGGAAGAGGCATATTCCGACAGAACGAAAGCAGTTATGATTGCTCATACTCTGGGAAATCCATTTGACCTGGCTGCAGTAAAGGAATTCTGTGACAGACATAACCTATGGCTGATCGAGGACAACTGCGATGCTTTAGGAACAAAATATACCATAGACGGAACAGAAAAATTTACGGGGACCATAGGGGATATGGGAACTTCCAGTTTCTATCCGCCCCATCATATGACTATGGGAGAGGGCGGCGCTGTGTATACGGATAATCCCCTTTTGAATAAGATTGTCCGTTCCTTCCGCGACTGGGGGCGGGATTGTGTCTGTCCTCCGGGGCATGATAATATGTGCGGTCACCGTTTTGACAGAACGTATGGGGAATTGCCGGAGGGGTACGATCACAAATATGTATATTCTCATTTTGGATACAATCTAAAAGCCACGGATATGCAGGCAGCCATCGGCTGTGCACAGATAGAAAAATTCCCGTCCTTTGTGGAACGGAGACGTCACAATTTTGAAAGGCTTTTCAATGGGCTTAGGGGAACAGAGGAAAGGCTGATTCTTCCTGAGGCGGCTCCTGGTTCCAAACCAAGCTGGTTTGGTTTTCTGATTACCTGCAGAGAAGGGGTAGACCGGAATACAGTGGTTCCCTATGTGGAATCGAAGGGGGTCCAGACAAGAATGCTGTTTGCAGGAAATCTGACAAAACATCCCTGCTTTGACCAGATGCGGGAGGCAAAACAGGGATATCGGATCGTAGGGGATTTAAAGAATACGGATCGTATTATGAAGGATACCTTCTGGGTAGGTCTTTATCCGGGAATGACCGATGAGATGATTGATTATATGGCAAAGACCATAAAAGAAGCCATAGAATAATTTTGCTTATCCCTATGGGACAGGGTGCTTTGCAATATAGTTTGCGGCCCCCTGTCCTATTTTTTCAATATATGCCTGAAAGAAAGCAGCCACCAGAAAGATTAGAATCAAAGTCAGCACAAGATTCAGCAGAGAAAGATATCCGCTGACACCGCCGTTTTGGCGGTACATCCAGATATAGAGCGCTGACGAAAAGCTTTCGATAATCGGCCAGTGGACGATATAGACAGCATAAGACAATTGGCCGCCTTTTTCCATCATCCGGTTGCCCAAAATCCGTTCCCCCCAGGAACTGTTCATCAGAGTCAAAAAGAAAATAAGAGTTGAGACGGCAAAGACAATCCGGTTTACCTTAAACGTATCATCCAGATTAAGCATACTGACAACGAAAAAGGAACCTGCAAATAATACCGTATTGAATATGGAGTGTGTGCGGAGATATCCGGTTATTTCCTCTTCTCCATAAAGCTCACAGAGCACCATGCCTAAGATAAAATAATTATAGTAGCTGCTGTAAAGAGAAAGAAAAATACCATAGAACAGGAGGCGGAGCCTTCTGCTTTTGCAGATATAAAGGACGCTTAACACAAGAAGAACCCCCAGGTATTCATAGACCATTGTCCATAAAGGGCCAATGTAGATAGTCCCGCCTCTTAGATAGCAGGAAATCAATCCTTCTTTTATGCATGACAACCAGGTAGGGGTAAAATTATTGAACTGGGCTAAAAAGTTTGAAGAACCGCTTAAATTTCCGGCATGAACATTAAACAGAAGCCCTGCTTTCATCATGAAACAGACCAGAAGCTGAGCCACGATAATGGGAGGAGCCAGACGGACGTATCTTTTTAACATATCCGCAGGAATGTTATCATAATCTTTTTTTAAAATAAGATACTTGTAACTGACTACAAATCCGCTTAAGACGAACAGCATCCGGACAACCGGATTTCCGGCGGTCAGTATTCTCAATGGGGTCTGGTCAATAAGCCCAAGCTGGCTGTTGGGGAAAAAAGCTCCGCGAAAATGGTACAAGACCACAGAGAGAGCAGCAAAAATTCGAAATCCTTCCAATGATTTTATTTTATACATATTCTTTCTCCTAATGTCGTTTCATGTGCGCTTTCAGAAAAGCAAAATACTGTGCCATGGTTTCTTTTATAAGAGAAGCCGTCCATTCCAGGGTGAGAATCAGATCGTTCCATATGCTGATATGAAGCAATGAACTGTAAAGTTTCTTTCCATTAAACTGCCCCATAGCCAGACGGAGGAATTTCACCTTTTTTATTCCCTCCCACAGCATCAGGCTGCTGAAAACAGATACGGCAACAATAAATACACAGCCGGTCAGACCCAGATTAAGAGGCGGGACAAGGCTGCTGAAATCGCTCCATTCCATTTTTCCGGCTGCAATCAGAAACAGGTAGGCAACTTTAAAACCAACAAAATGAAAACACATGATTCCCATACTGTTTTTGCCAATAGATACGAATAATTTTTTCAGAAACCAGATAGATTCCAAAGTTTTTGATGTAAATACTGCCCAGCATATGCCAATAATGGGAAATACCAAATCCATGGGGCCGGAAAACTGCCTGCTGGGCCAGTCCATACCGTAGTAAAATCCATTGCGGATGCTTAATGACCAGATGATGCTTATGAGGACAAAACCAGATCCCCAAGCCCAAAAAGGCAGCTTTTTGGATAACCGTAAACTGCCTTTATGGGCCAGATAGCCATAGATCAGATAGGTCTGAGCCATTCCGGCCAGATCCAGAAAGAATGCCCATTTTTTCCCTTGAGAAAAGAGGAAAACAGGAATGCTTACAACCAGAATCAGCCAGCCCTTTTTACAGCCTTTCACCAGCAAGCGAAAGATCAAACCGGCTGTAAACAAAACCGGAAGAAACCATGTAGCGCCAAACAAATCACAGGGGATCGTATTTATATTCAGCAGATTCAGAAGTACCAGCTGTAAGGGATAAGGAAACTGAATTACAGACAGATACGAAAGCATATGAAGCCGGTCTAAAAAGAAATAAAGAATCACACCGAAAACGTTTAACATATAGAATGGCCATAACGTTTTACAAAAAGATGTAAAGGCCTCCTCAAAGAACGATTGAGAGGAAGACTTTCTCACATATCCTGATATAAAGAAAAAAGCGGCCATATGAAACTGATAGATATAGGAATTGAATCTTCCGGTACAATGGCCCACCACCATAAGAACGATCACAATTCCTTTGAAAATATCACACCACTCAATCCGTGTATTTGAACTTGCGCCCACCTGCATTCCCCCACTCGTTAAATAAATATGTTAACTGTATCATAGTTCCGGGGAAAATTCAAGATACTTGATTTTTTCAGAAAGTATGATACCATAGGTTTTAGTCGAAAATAGGAATATACGGAATGATAAAAATAGAAAACAGGAGTATGGAATGTCAAAAGAGTATGATTTAACAGCGGTTCACCAGGCAAATTTAAAAATGCTCAAAGAGATTGACCGGATTTGCCGGAAATATGAAATCAAATACATGCTGGATGCCGGAACCCTTTTAGGTGCGGTTCGCCACCAGGGGTTTATTCCCTGGGATGATGATGTGGATGTGGTGTTTACCAGAGAAAATTATGAACGGTTTGCCAGGATTGTGAGAAAGGAACTGCCAAAGGGACTGGAATTTTTGGAACCCAGACAGTTGGGAGGGGGAAATGCTTTTTATGATTTTACTCCGAGGATTTTATATTTAAACAGCCAGACTCACGAGGATGGAGAGGAAATGCGGTTTTATGACGGAAAATTAAACCATCTGTGGGTTGATTTGTTTATTCAGGATACGCTTCCTGAGAGTAAGACAGCCGCCCTTTTTACCAGGCTTCTCCAGACGGCAATCTATGGCCTGGCCATGGGACATCGATATCATCTGGATTATTCTAAATATAATTTGATAAATAAAATATTGGTGGCAGTACTGTCTGCCATAGGCAAACAGCTTCCTATGAAGACGATCCGGAAAATGCAGCGTGCTGTGGCAGTAAAAGATAATAAGAGAAAGAGTGAACTGCGTTATTACAGCAATTATCAGCCGGATTTCTTATATGTAACTGTGGAGAAGGCATGGTGCGACGAGGTGGTAGACCTTCCGTTTGAAGATACGGTGCTGATGGCTCCCAAGGGGTGGCATCAGGTGCTGACCTGGATCTACGGAGATTATAAAGAACTGCCGCCGAAAGAAAAGAGAGTACCGGCTCACTCAAGCATTGAGATTAAAGTTGACAAAGACTGTTGATAGAGATGATGGGGTCTGAGATAAAAGAAAGTGTGAAAATAGATGAAAAAGCTGTTGTCAGTAATAGTGTCCGTATACAATGAAGAGGCTGCCTTAAAAACATTTTATCAGGAGACAATTCCTGTTTTAAAGACAATTTCCTGGGATTATCAGCTAGTCTTTGTCAATGACGGCAGCCGGGACAAAAGTCTGGAGATTCTAAAGGGCCTGGCAGAGACAGATGAACATGTGAAAATTATCAGTTTTTCCAGGAATTTTGGACATGAAGCTGCCATGATCGCTGGAATTGATTACAGCCATGGGGACGGTATTATCTGCATGGATGCGGATCTGCAGCATCCTCCGGAATATATTCCGGAGATTATAAAGAATTTTGAGGCTGGCATCGAGGTAATCAACATGGTGCGCACTAAAAATGAGTCTGCTGGTTGGTTCAAGAATCTGGCTTCGACCGCATTTTATAAGGTTATCAATATGCTTTCCGATGTGAAATTTGAAAGCAACGCATCAGACTTTTTTGCCATCAGCGGACGGGTTGCGGAGGTTTTAAGAAAAGATTATCGGGAAAAGGTCAGGTTTTTAAGGGGCTATGTTCAGAATGTAGGTTTTAAAAAATCAACCATAGAATATGAGGCTCATGCCCGGGTGGCAGGAGAGAGCAAGTACAGTATCCGGAAGCTGTTTCAGTTTTCCGTCAATACCATTGTCTGTTTTTCCAATCTGCCTCTGAAATTGGGAGTCTTTGCCGGAATGTTTGCCGCAGCTCTTGGGATGCTGGTGCTAATCTATACTCTGTTTACCAGAAACGGAGCCCCCAGCGGTTACGCGACCATTGTGATCCTTAACTGTTTTATGTTTGCAATCCTGTTTTTGCTGGTTGGGATAATCGGAGAATATATTGCGATTCTGTTTGCAGAATTAAAGGACAGACCAATTTACATTGTGGAAGAGACGAAAAATTTATAGAATGTTTTCATAATCTTGCTAGAAAAAACCTTTCCAAATTAAAAAAATATAAAATATTCAAAATAGATATTTTGTCGCCCTATTTAATTTTTTGTTTGGGATACACTATCTCAAAAAGGAGATAGTGTACACATGAAAATATGCGAGGCAACCAATAAAAGGATAGAGCAGCTGCGCAAGGAAAGACGTATGACAATATATGCTTTAACCTATCAAAGTGGAATGCCTTCATCGACGGTGAAGAGTATTATTCATGGAAAGAGCCAGAATCCGGGTATTGTTAATATTAAGAAGATCGTGGAAGGATTAGGCGTAACTATCAGGGAGTTTTACGATTCGGAAATTTTTGATGATCTGGAACCAGAAGATTAAGGAAATCATGTAACAGGGCAAAAGAATATTGACAAATCAAGTCTTCTATCACAAAATAGAGATAAGTTTCACATAGGAGTGTAGCGTGATGGAAGATGAAAGAGAAGTGATGGAAGCGGCTATGGAAGCAGGACACATTCTGCTGGAAAATGGCGCTGAGATTTTTCGTGTAGAAGAAACCATCAGTCGAATCTGTAAGCATTACGGGATTACATCCAGTAATGCTTTTGTTCTGAGTAACGGAATTTTTGCCACATCCGGCAATGCTGCGGAAGAGTCTTTTGCTAAGGTTCAGCACATCCCTGTAAGCGGTTCCCATTTAAACCGGGTGGCTGCTGTCAACCAACTTTCCAGGGAGATAGAAGAAAACCGATATACCATTGCGGAGGTCAAAGAACGATTAGCCCAAATCCGTACAATGCCCGGCAAAAGCCGCCACATGCTCATACTGGCCTCCGGTGTAGGAAGCGGAGCCTTCTGCTATCTCTACGGAGGAAGTCTGATTGATTGTCTGGCTGCCTTCTTGACCGGATTAATCGTGTATCTGTTCGTACTCTTTGTCAGTGCTCCCTATCTGTCCAAAATGGTCTCAGGAATCGCGGGAGGGGCTGTAGCTACCATGGCCTGTATGATGCTCTATCATCTGGGAATCGGCCGGCATTTAAACCAGATGATCATAGGCTCCATCATCCCTCTGGTACCAGGAGTGGCATTTACCAATGCAATCCGTGACATTGCCGATGAAAACTACATCGCCGGTTCTGTCAGGATGCTGGATGCTATGCTGGTATTTTTCGGAATTGCCATGGGTGTTGGATTCGTCTTAACCATACTTCAGAGACTGACAGGGGGTGCCATGCTGTGACAGGACAGGTTTTAGCCGCCATAATAGGCACGGTCGCCTTCTCGGTTCTGTACAGTGTCCCGAGAGCATACTATCCTCACTGCGGATTCATAGGAGGAGCCGGCTGGCTGGTATACTGCCTTTTAATACCCCATACCACTGCCCCGGAGGCTACATTTTTTGCAGCTATTCTGGTAGTACTCCTATCCAGAATGTCCGCTGTATGGGAGCGATGCCCGGTAACCATTTTCCTAATCAGCGGCATCTTCCCTTTGGTGCCAGGCGGCGGCGTATACTGGACAGCCTATTACATTGTAACCAACCAGATGGAACTGGCAGCCCGGACAGGCTTCATGGCAGTAAAAGTTGCGGTAGCCATTGTGCTTGGAATCGTACTGGTATTCCAGCTGCCCCAGAAAGTATTTCATATGGGAAAGACAAGAAATAAGGAGAGGAAATTATGATTTTAATAAAAAACGGCAAAATTATTGACCCCGGAACCCAAAAAGAATACCCGGCAGACATCATCCTGGACAACTCTGTCATTGCAGGAATCGGAACCTACAAAGATGACGGAACCTATGACACAGTCATCGACGCATCGGGCTGTGCCGTAGCCCCAGGCCTGGTAGACGTTCACGTCCATTTCCGCGACCCTGGTCCGACCTACAAGGAAGATATCCACACCGGAGCCGCCGCCGCTGCCGCCGGAGGTTTTACCACAGTAATCACAATGGCCAACACCACTCCTCCGGCAGATAACCCAGAAACCCTTTGCTACATCATCGAAGAAGGAAAGAAAACAGGCATCCATGTACTCCCTGCCGCCGCCGTATCCAAGGGAATGAAAGGCCAGGAACTGGTAGACATGGAAAATCTCAAATCAGCAGGGGCCGTCGGCTTCACCGATGATGGAATCCCCCTCATGAACCAAAGCCTCGTAAAACAAGCCATGGACCAGGCCGCCAGACTAAATCTCCCTCTAAGCTTCCACGAGGAAGACCCTGCTTTTATCCAAAACAACGGAATCAACCATGGCGCCATATCCCGCAAACTGGGCATCTACGGTTCCCCCTCCCTTGCCGAGGACAGCCTGGTTGCCAGAGACTTAATGATTGCTCTTCACACAGGCGCTCATGTCAATATCCAGCATATCAGCTCGAAAAATGCGGTAAAACTTGTCCGCACTGCAAAAAAAATGGGCGCTCACATATCCGCCGAGGTAACCCCCCACCACTTTACCCTGACCGAGGAAGCCATCTTGGAAAAAGGCACATTAGCCAAAATGAATCCCCCTCTCCGTACGGAGACAGACAGGCAGGCACTGATACAGGGCTTGAAAGACGGAACTATCGACCTTATCGCTACAGACCACGCCCCTCACAGTCCAGAAGAAAAGGCCAGGCCTCTGACCGAAGCACCCAGCGGGATCATCGGCCTGGAAACCGCCCTGGCCCTGGCAATCACGGAATTGGCAATCCCTGGTCACTTAAGCCTGATGGAGATCATAGAAAAAATGAGCCTGAACCCGGCGAAATTATACCATTTACCATGCGGCTGTATAGAACCTGGCGCCCCTGCAGATATAGTAATTTTTAACCCCACAAAGACATGGACCGTAAAGAAATTCCATTCCAAATCCTCCAATTCCCCCTTTAAAGGATGGCAATTAACAGGAAAAGTCAAATGGACAATCTGCAACGGGAAAGTTGTTTACAAGGACTCAACGGAGGTTGTTCACAAATAGAATCTACAAATCCGCAAAAAGTGGGGGTGCCTGATGGCTGGCATGGGGGTACTATGAAAGTCCGCCGCCGAATAGGCGGCATGAATTATAGCACGTTTGTCGAATCATGCTGTAAAAGATTTAAACTCAATTATTTTCCAAATTCTTCTGTACTCCCCCCACAAACCTATGATATAATAAACCCCGATACAAACCATCAAAAAACCACCAAAAAAGGAGAAGAAAACCATGAAAGATCAAAATTGCGCATATTGTATGCAGGGTGAATTAGTAGCAAAATTTGGATATCCAGTCTGCCAGATGAAATCCGGCTACCTCTACATTTTTAAAGAACAAAGCAAACCCGGCCGCGTTATCCTGGCATACAAAGACCACGTAAGCGAGATGATTGACATCAGCGACGAAGACAGAAACCAATTCTTTGCCGAAGTCGCCCAGGTAGGCAAAGTTATCCACAAACTCTTCAACCCCGACAAAGTAAACTACGGCGCATACGGAGATACCGGCTGCCACCTGCATATGCACATCGTCCCCAAATATAAAGACAAAGACGAGTGGGGCGGCACATTCCAGATGAACCCTGACAAGGTGTATTTAACCGACGAAGAATATGAGGCCATGGCCGAAAAATTCCGTGAAGCATTAAAATAAATAAGAGGATTTTAATTATATGATCAGTGCAAACAACGTAACATTGCGTGTAGGAAAGAAAGCCTTATTTGAGGATGTAAACATTAAATTTACCGAAGGAAACTGCTATGGACTCATCGGAGCCAACGGCGCGGGAAAATCCACATTTTTGAAGATTCTGTCCGGACAGTTAGAGCCAACCAATGGGGATATAGCCATTACCCCCGGCCAGCGTCTATCCTTTTTGCAGCAGGATCATTTTAAATACGACCAATACCCGGTATTAGATACGGTCATTATGGGGAATTTAAGACTGTACCAGGTGATGAAGGAAAAAGATGCCATCTATATGAAAGAAGATTTTTCCGATGAGGACGGCATCAAAGCTGCAGATTTAGAGGCGGAATTCGCTGAGATGAACGGCTGGGAAGCAGAATCTGATGCCGCTAACCTGTTAAATGGTTTGGGGGTGGATACAGAATACCACTATACCATGATGAAGGACTTAAACGGCGCCCTGAAGGTAAAAGTGCTTCTGGCCCAGGCTCTTTTCGGCAATCCGGACATTCTGCTTTTAGACGAGCCTACCAACCATCTGGACTTAGACGCTATCGCGTGGCTGGAAGAATTTCTGATTACCTTTGAGAATACCGTAATCGTAGTTTCCCACGACCGTTATTTCTTAAATAAAGTGTGTACTCATACGGCGGACATCGATTACGGAAAGATTCAGCTTTATGCGGGGAACTATGATTTCTGGGTGGAGTCCAGCCAGCTTATGGTGAAGCAGATGAAAGAGGCCAACCGCAAAAAAGAGGAGAAGATTAAGGAGCTGCAGGAATTCATTCAGCGTTTCTCAGCCAATGCCTCCAAATCAAAGCAGGCTACTTCCAGAAAACGTGCTCTGGAAAAAATTGAACTGGATGATATCAAGCCGTCCAGCAGAAAGTATCCCTATATTGATTTCCGCCCGTTCCGTGAGATTGGCAATGAAGTTCTGACTGTGGAGAACCTGACAAAAACTATGGACGGTGTAAAAGTGCTGGACCATGTCTCTTTTATTCTGAACCGAGAGGATAAGGTGGCTTTGGTAGGCCCCAACGAGCAGGCCAAGACCGTACTGTTCAAAATCCTATCAGGAGAGATGGAGCCGGATGAGGGAAATTACAAGTGGGGGCTGACTACCAGCCAGGCTTATTTCCCGAAAGACAACAGTGCCGAATTCAACAATGACGAGACAATCGTAGACTGGCTGACCCAGTATTCTCCGGAAAAAGATGCGACCTATGTCCGCGGATTCCTGGGGAGAATGCTGTTTGCCGGTGAAGATGGCGTGAAGAAGGTAAAGGTGTTATCCGGAGGCGAGAAGGTGCGGTGTATGTTGTCCAAGCTGATGATATCCGGAGCCAATGTACTGATGCTGGATGAACCTACGGACCATCTTGACATGGAGGCAATCACGGCGTTGAACAACGGCCTGATGAAATTCCCGGGTGTATTGATTTTCTCCTCCCGCGATCATCAGATTGTGCAGACCACAGCCAACCGGATTATGGAAATTGTGGGAGGCCAGCTGATTGACAAGATTACCACCTATGATGAATATCTGGCCAACGATGAGATGGCACGTAAGAGACAGGTATTTACGGTGGTGAATACGGAAGATGAGACCGAAGAGGAAGAACACATAAAATCTTGCTGGAATCAACAAAAATCGTCCTAGGTAAAATTGTTAAAATTAGGTATAATGAAAGAACTGTGATTGATATTTAAATGGCAATCTTGGGAGGAGGTATATTCTATGAAAACGTTGTCGGAATTTGTCAAAAAGCAGGAATATCTGGTGTGTGTCGATTCTGACGGCTGTGCCATGGACACCATGGACATCAAGCATATTCAGTGTTTTGGACCCTGTATGATTGAAGAGTGGGGGCTGGGACAGTGGCGTCAGAC
This sequence comes from uncultured Hungatella sp., assembly GCA_910588325.1. GTDB lineage: Bacteria > Bacillota > Clostridia > Lachnospirales > Lachnospiraceae > UBA3402. Next base: position 9,409 of record CAJUPP010000004.1, on the reverse strand, counting down.
GATTTTAGATCGCTGGAATGATATTAACTTATATTCCATGACAAGGGGGATAAACCGTTTTTTAGCCTTGGCTATGACATTGGAAGAGGTTAACCGTGACTACTGCAAGATTGACGGAGTCGAAGCATTCAGCGCATGGACCAAGGAAGCCGATGAATTGTCCAACGGTTCCGTAGGCCGCCGGGCAGAGGAGACGGGACAGGAGATTTTTAAAAAGGCTCTTGCCTGGTCTGTGGCGGTAAATCAGGCCATTAATCAGTTGCCGGAAGAGAAAAAAGTTCCTTTCGAGGGGGTGAAGGAAGGACTGAGGGCAGCCCATAAGAAGGCGGATGTGGCTATTGTCTCTTCGGCGAACCTGGAGGCGGTATTGGAAGAATGGCAGAAGCACGGGCTTATGGATAGTGTGGACGTATGCCTGACTCAGAACGTAGGGAGCAAAGCCCTCTGTATCAGTAAGATGCTGGAGCATGGCTTCCCTAAGAATCATGTGCTGATGGTAGGGGATGCGCCCGGAGACTTAGGCGCAGCCGAGAAGAATGGAGTTCTCTATTATCCCATTCTTGTGAGAAGAGAGAAGGAATCCTGGGAACGATTTGTAAAGGAAGCCCTTTCCAAACTTCTGGACGGAACCTATGAGGGAGAGTACCAGGAGCAGCAGAAGACTATGTTTAAAGAGAACTTATCATAGCTTTCAGAACCGGTGGGCAAAACAAGGATTTGTGTAGAAAGGGGTATTTTTATTTATGGTAGATTTGAAGAAAAAACCATATTATTTGTCTGATGAGCAGATCCAGTGGGTGGAAGAGACCATTGCTTCCATGACCATTGAAGAGAAGATTGGACAATTGTTTGTAAACATGGTGACGGACCGTTCTCCCCAGGCGCTGAAAGAGGTGTTGGATACCTATCATCCGGGAGCAATCCGTTACCAGAACGCACCGGCAGAAGTTTTATATGAGCAGAACCGGGTTCTGCAGGAATCTACCAAGATTCCGCTTTTGATCGCATCCAACTGTGAACAGGGCGGCAACGGGGGAGTTGGCGGCGGTACACCGTTAGCCTGCGGAGCAGCCATTGCAGCTACCGGAAGCGAGGATGTGGCTTATGAGGCGGCAAAGCTTAGCGCGGCGGAGGGATGTGCCGTAGGCTGTAACTGGAACTTTGCGCCTATAGTAGATTTGACTTATAACTGGAGAAATACCATTGTTCAGCTGAGAGCATTTAATGATAAACCGGATGACGTAATCCGGTTTGCAAAAGCATTCTTTAAGGGAACCAAAACCCAGAATATGGCTACCTGTATGAAGCATTTCCCGGGAGACGGTACGGAAGAGAATGACCAGCACCTGATCATGGGAATCAATGAGATGTCATGTGAGGAGTGGGATAAGACCTTCGGAAAAGTATACAGAGAACTGATTGATGACGGTGTTATGACCGTTATGGCAGGCCATATCGCGCTTCCGGCCTACTCCAGGAAGCTGAGGCCGGGCATCAAGGACGAGGAGATCCGCCCCGCTACCCTGGCTCCGGAATTAATCACAGATTTATTGAAAGGCCAGTTAGGCTTCAACGGATTGGTTGTGACAGACGCTTCCCATATGATCGGCATGTTCGGCGCTACTGTTCCCAGGAAAGAGCAGGTGCCGGGAGCCATCGCCGCCGGATGTGATATGTATTTGTTCTTCAATGACAGAGAAGAAGATTTTGGATATATGATGGAAGGCTACCGCAACGGAACCATTACGGAAGAACGTTTAAGTGATGCCCTTCACCGGATTTTAGGCGTGAAGGCAGCGTTGAACCTCCATGTTCTCCAAAAAGAAGGAAAACTTATGCCTTCCAAGGAGAATCTGTCCATAATCAGCTGTCCGGAACATCGTCAGGCAGCGGCAAAGCTGGCGGATCAGTTCATTACGCTGGTAAAGGATCGGGAACATTACCTTCCCATGACACCGGAGAGATACAAACGCCTGAAGCTGATCTACATCGGCGGGGAAGGCCATGTGGTTGCCGGCCAGCTGTTAAAAGGCGATGATGAGATTGTAAAGGCAGACATTATCCGTCAGCTGACAGAAGCAGGCTTCGAGGTGGATGCCGAAGATATGACTGCCAAGGGTAAAATAGAGGAGTTTAAGAAACGTTATGATGCCGTATTCCTGGTACTGAATGTGTCAGGCTTTGCTCAGTACAATACCATGCGTGTGAAGTGGGATCTGCCTACAAAGCAGCCCTGGTATATGAGCGAAGTTCCTACTATTGTTTTGTCAGCATCATTCCCCAATATGTTGATCGACGTACCTATGGCAAGATGCTATGCCAATTCTTATATGAGTCATCCGGAGGCGATCCATGCAGCTCTGGAGAAACTGATGGGCAAGTCAGAATTTAAAGGGAAATACAATGAGAATGTATTCTGCGGCCGCTGGGAGACCAGATTTTAAGGAACATGTTACATGGCAAATTTTTCACGTAAGTGAATGATTTGATACAAGGCTTCCTCTGCCGGACTTGCAGACGGTGCGGGGCGCTACGGCTGGCAGGCCACCGGACGGCATAAATCATATAGCATCGGCCTGTCCAAAAAATTTAGGAGGGTAATGAAATGGCAGAAAAAACAAATAACACGGGAGTTCACCGCGCGAAACTGTGGGAGATCGGTTTCTACGCTTTGAATAACACATCCACCAACCTTTATATGAGTTTGGTTGGTTATATTTCCTATTATTTGATTGGTATTGTAGGAGTAGGAGTTGTATTTGCCGGTTCCTTTATCACATTCATGCGTGTGTGGGATGGCGTGACAGACCCATTTGTAGGAATGCTTGTAGACAGAACCAATACAAAATTCGGTAAGAACCGTCCGTTTATTGTACTGGGTAATGTGATTCTGTTTACCACTACCTGGCTGATGTTCAATGTGGTTACAAGAATTGGTCAGGGGGCAAGGCTTCCGGTATTTATTTTAATTTATCTGGTTTATATTCTGGGTTATACCGCACAATGCGTGGTTACCAAGTCTGCACAGACCTGTTTAACCAATGATCCGAAGCAGAGACCTATCTTTGCCATGTTTGATACGATTTACAATCTGTTTGCCTTGAGTGTGATCATTCCGATTTACATGTCAGGTACTTTGATCCCTAAGTTCTCCCTGAATATGTCAGAGCATGCGGAGCAGATCAACAACCTGATTGCAAAGAACCCTAGCCTTGCCAATGTACTTGAGGCTGGAGAGGACGGAGTTCAGAAGCTGTCCGGTTTCTATAACCCGGCTATGTTCCAGTCCTTCCAACTGCTAATCGGGGGGGTTGCTGCAGTGTTTGCATGCCTTGCCATCGTAGGCTTATGGAGAAAGGACAGGATAGAATACTTTGGTACCGGCCAGGTACAGAAGGTAACCTTTAAGGATTATGTGGATGTGCTTGCTCATAACCGCGGTATCCAGATGCTGGTTGTGGCTGCTTCTTCCGATAAGTTAAGCTTAAGCATGCAGACCAACTCCACGGTTATGGTATGTATCTTCGGCGTTATCTGCGGCAATTATGCTTACTTTGGTTCTCAGTCGGCTATCAGTGCAATTCCTGTGGCGATTCTGTCCCTTCTAGGTATGGGTATTATCGCAAGAAACTTAGGTCAGAAAAAGGCTTTGGTTGTTGGAACTGTAGGAGCTCTTGCAACTGCTGTCGGTATGCTGTGCCTGTTCCTTTTCGGGACTCCTACCAACATGATGCTGCCTTCCTTCAGTTTGACTAAGCCTGCCACATGGGGGAATCTGTTCTCCGGCGCTAACTGGAGTATGTTCGGTTTCCTGTACATTCTGTTATGGAGCTTGATGAAGGGCTTCTCCGGAATCGCCAGTTCCATCGTTATTCCTATGACGGCTGACTGTGCAGACTATGAGGTATACCGTTCCGGTAAGTACGTGCCCGGTCTGATGGGAACCTTATTCAGCTTTGTTGACAAGCTGATTTCCTCCCTGGCATCTACTTTTGTATCCGTTATGTTTGCAGCCATCGGATTTAAGGCGGCACTTCCTACACCGACTACACCGTACAGCACAGGTATCTTCTGGGTTACAATGGCCTGTCTGTTAGGTGCACCGGCTATTGGTTGGATCCTGAACGTTGTGGCTATGAAGTTCTACCCGCTGTCCAAGGAGAAGATGGAAGAGATTCAGGATAAGATCGCTGAGATTAAGGCACAGGCTGCCAAGGCTTGATGATTGTGCCGGACAGGGGATGAATAGAAATTGAAAATAGATAAAAAGGATACACCCAAGCAGAAAACAGCAGAAAAAGATACCATAGTAGGTGAGGTCGTAAAAGTAGACTTTGCCATGCAGGAGGCTATGGAAGATGCGGGAATGGAAGCAAAGACCTACGGTATATGGGGCGTTATCTGGAAGCTTATCCGCAGGTTTGAGCGGGAAAAGAGACCGATAAAAAAGAAGGCCTATATTTGGCTGACAATCCTTACCGGCTGGATGGGAGGCCATCGCTTTTATGCCAGGCGATATTACCTGGGAGCCTTGTATCTTATATTCTGTTGGACGTTTATCCCTGTGATGATGGCATTTATTGACCTGATGGAAGTGATTCCCATAAAAAAGGATGAGAATGGTTTTATTATGATGTGAGGTGTTCTTACTGCAAGAAGAGCATGTGAAAAAGCCAGATAGAAGAGGGAATCTTTCCGGTTAAAATAAAAATAGGTACCCGGCTGTAATTGGCGCGTTGGCATATTGGCTTTCCCCAGATATCTGTGGAGAGGAATGTGTTGACAGCCAGATACAGCCGGTTTTTACAATAAACCTCCATGCGCCCGGCGGGCGGGTTGCAACCATCCATGAAAGTCAGGCGGGCGCACTTGGCATACCTGAATTCATGCCGCCTAATCGGCGGCGGGACTTTCATAGTAAACCTCCATGTGCCCGGCGGGCGGGTTGCAACCATCCATGAAAGTCAGGCGGGCGCACTTGGCATACCTGAATTCATGCCGCCTAATCGGCGGCGGGACTTTCACAGTAACCCCCCCTATGCCTGCTATCAGGCGCCACCATGAATGAAAGGGATTCCTGTGAACCCTCCGGGGGGATGCGCACAAAATGCCAAAAACAGGCATTTGGGCGCGTCGTACGGTCAGCGCAGCGAGTGCGCAGACCTACAGCAAGGATTTGTTATTTGTATAGCAAGGGATAAGGTTGTTGCATAAGTGCAGCAGCCTTTTTATATTACTGAAAAATGTTTCGCTTATGCAGGCAGACTTTGGTTTGCAGTCATAGATGCGCCCTGGTTTGTATACATTATTAAGAACAGGTATGCGTTTAAGGGGTGTATAAAACAGAATGCGCAGATTGAAATGGCAGAAAGCAATCTGGCTGTGGGGGCTTATTGCGATGTTTTTGTCAGCAGACATCTATTCCTCTATATCCGGAAGGACAATCGGACAGGCAAGGCGGGCCAGCACAGTGCCAGAGAATGTTTCGGAAGTCCCAAAAAAGGAGATTGCTCTGACCTTTGATGACGGCCCTCATCCGGTCTATACACAAAAACTGTTGGACGGTTTAAAAGAGCGGGGGGTAAGAGTATCTTTTTTTCTGATAGGACAGAATATTGACGGGAATGAAGATATCATCCTCAGAATGAAAGAAGAGGGGCACCTTATCGGGAATCACAGTCAAAATCACATGCAGCTTTCCAAAGAAAATATCGATGCGGCCTGCCAGCAAATCAATGCTACTAATCAGAAGATATTTGACATTACAGGCGAGATGCCTTCCTATATCCGCCCGCCTTATGGTTCGTGGAGTGAAGAACTGGAGTGCATCATACCTATGACGGTTGCTCTCTGGGATGTAGATACTCTGGACTGGAAATCACAGAATAAAAATCAGATTGTCCGCCATGTCTTAAGGCACGCGGATGACGGCTCAGTTATTCTGATGCATGATGTGTACGAGACTTCCGTGGACGCCGCCCTGGAAATTATTGACACCTTAACAAAGGAAGGCTATAATTTTGTTACCGTAGATGAATTGCTGGTTGAATAGGGGGCAAAAAGAGGATATGGATCTATTTGATTATGTAAGAGAAAATAATATGAGGCAGGAAGCGCCGCTGGCTTCCCGGCTTCGGCCCACTACATTGGATGAGGTGGTAGGGCAGCGCCATATCATTGGCAGGAATAAACTGTTGTATCGTGCCATCAAGGCCGACCAGTTAGGCTCTGTTATTTTTTACGGACCTCCCGGCACAGGAAAGACCACCTTGGCTAAAGTGATTGCCAATACCACAAAAGCTGGCTTTCGTCAGATTAATGCAACCGTGGCAGGCAAAAAGGACATGGAAGAGGTTGTAAAAGAAGCAAAAGATAACTTGGGAATGTACGGAAAAAGGACAATTTTATTTGTGGATGAGATTCATCGTTTTAATAAAAGTCAGCAGGATTACCTGCTTCCATTTGTGGAAGACGGTACATTGATTTTAATCGGAGCCACTACGGAAAATCCTTATTTTGAGGTAAACAATGCACTTCTGTCACGTTCCAGGATCTTTGAGTTAAAACCTTTGGAGAAAGAAGATATAAAAGAACTGATACATCGTGCTGTCTATGACAGCGAGAGAGGGATGGGGACTTATCAGGCAGTAATCGACGACGAAGCCGTGGAGTTTCTGGCAGATATGGCTAACGGAGATGCCCGCAGTGCGCTCAATGCCGTGGAATTGGGAGTATTGACAACAGAGAGGGGGAAAGACGGCAACATTCATATTGATTTGGAGACGGCCCAGGAATGTATCCAGAAACGGGCAGTAGGATATGATAAAAGTGGAGATAACCATTATGATACCATATCCGCATTTATTAAGAGCATGAGAGGCTCTGACCCGGATGCTGCCGTTTATTATCTGGCACGGATGCTGTATGCCGGGGAGGACATTAAGTTTATTGCCAGAAGGATTATGATTCATGCAGCGGAGGATGTAGGTATGGCAGATCCTCAGGCGCTTACAGTGGCGGTCAGTGCGGCCCAGGCAGTAGAACGGATTGGCATGCCGGAGGCTCAGATTATTCTTTCACAGGCTGCCATCTATGTGGCTACAGCGCCTAAGAGCAATTCTGCTGTCACAGCTATCGGAGAGGCCATGGATGCGGTAGCCAATGAAAAGACTATGCCGGTGCCAGTGCATCTGCAGGACAAGCATTATAAGGGAGCGGAAAAACTGGGCCACGGAGCAGGATACCGTTATCCTCATGACTATCCAAACCATTATGTAAAGCAGCAATACCTGCCGGACGGTATGGAAGGACGGGAGTTCTACCATGTTTCTGACCAGGGCTACGAAAGAATAATTGGAGAACGAATGGATTTTATTAAAAAATAGCTTTTTTTTTATTAGAAAATAGGCTATAATACAATAAGAGCGGCTGATTAGGCCGCTTGTAATCTGGTATTCTTAAGCTTTTCATTTATTCCTGATTCGAAGGAGAATCCCTGAAGAGAGCCGGACTGTGAAGAAAAAGGAGAATAAAAGATGCGTGAAAAATTGCAGACATTACCGTTGACAGAGTTGAAAGAACTCGCAAAATCTCAGGGAATGAAAGGCCTGAGTGGAATGAAAAAAAGTGAAATTATAGATTTGCTCTGCCAGCGTGCAAAAGAGATGGAGACGCAGAAAGCAGAAGAAAATAATTCGGAAGAAGTTCAGAGTGTGGAATCTGCGGCGGCTGGTGCAAACCGCCAGGTGAAGCAGGAACGAGGAAACCGTGCGAAACGGCCGGTAAAGAGCGGACAGCAGGAACAGTCAGAACCTGCGGATTTGGCCGGACCGTCCGAAGCGCCGGACCGTGGAGCAAAGCCGGATAGAGCGGTTCAGGCAGAGCGGGGGGAGCAGCCGGTGAGAACTGTTTTGCCGGATAGAACAGAAAGGCCAGACAGAACAGTCAGATCTGATGGCGGAGACAGGACCGCCAGAGGAGCGCAGTCAGACCGTGGAGAAAGGCCAGTCAGAGGAGCGCAGTCAGACCGCGGAGAACGTATGGACCGAGGGACGCAACCGGAGAGAACAGACAGGGCAGTTCAACCGGACCGTCAGACCATTCGGAGAGAGCCAGTATCCCAAAGCAGTGATATAGGATTTCAGGAGCAGGCATCTCAGGAGATTGCAGAGTTAGACAGCGGTGTTGAGGCGAATGGTATTTTAGAGGTTATGCCGGACGGTTTTGGATTTATCCGGTGTGAGAACTTCCTTCCGGGAGAGAATGATGTGTATGTGGCGCCATCCCAGATACGCCGCTTTAATATGAAAACAGGAGATATTATTGTAGGAAGCAGGAGAATAAAGACAGCCCAGGAGAAGTTTGCGGCGCTGTTATACATCCGTTCCGTTAACGGCATGCCTCCATCTGTTCTGGAGAAACGGCCGAATTTCGAAGATCTGACACCTGTTTTCCCAAATGAAAGGCTTCATATGGAGACAGCCGGAAGAGTCAGCAGTACTGCCATGCGAGTGCTGGATTTGTTGGCGCCTATCGGAAAAGGACAGCGTGGTCTGATTGTATCCCCGCCAAAGGCAGGTAAGACGACCTTGTTAAAACAGGTAGCTCAGGCGATTACCACCAACAATCCGGACATGCATCTAATCATTCTTCTCATTGATGAACGCCCGGAGGAAGTTACGGATGTAAAAGAATCCGTATTTGGCAAGAATGTAGAAATTATTTATTCTACCTTTGATGAACTTCCTGAAAGGCACAAACGTGTTTCTGAGATGGTAGTAGAGCGTGCCAGACGTCTGGTTGAGCATGGACGTGATGTGACTATCCTGTTGGATAGTATTACCCGTTTGGCCCGGGCTTACAACCTGGTGGTTCCTCCCAGCGGACGTACCTTATCCGGTGGTTTGGACCCGGCAGCCCTTCATATGCCAAAAAGGTTTTTCGGCGCCGCCCGAAACATGCGGGAAGGAGGCAGCCTGACTATTTTAGCGACTGCGTTGGTGGATACAGGCAGCCGTATGGATGATGTGATTTACGAGGAATTCAAGAGTACCGGCAACATGGAACTGGTGCTTGACCGCAAATTATCTGAAAAGAGAATCTTCCCGGCCATTGATATCCTGAAATCAGGAACCAGAAATGATCATCTGCTTTTGGCTGCAGAGGAGAAAGAATGTGTGGACACTTTGCGGAAAGCGACCAACAGTTTGAAGCAGGACGAGGCAGTGGAGCAGATTCTGAACCTGTTTGCCAGAACCAGAAATAACCGGGAGTTCATAGAAAACGCAAAAAGAACCAGATTTTTCTAGGAATTCCGATTTTTCTGCTTGCATAAAAAAATATTCTATGATATACTCCTGTTTTCAACACTTAAAATGATCAACAAGGCCGGAACCCCTTGGGAAATAAG